>CAYRLT010000173.1:0-13727 GCA_964425095.1 uncultured Luteolibacter sp. | reverse complement strand
ATGACGGGAAAGACTCAAAAACATCACTCTCCCCTCTGGAATCGAAGCCCCGTGAGTCCGCGAAATTTTCCATTCAAGCCGCTTGCCTGTGTGGCCTCCATTTACAAGAATCACCCGATATGTCCCAGTCTACCATCAACGGCATCTTTGTTCCCAACATCGTCCCCTACGATTCCAAGGGCCGCATCGATGAGGACGAGCTCCGCCACATCATCCGCTGGGTCGGCGACAAGGGCGTCACCGGATTCTACCCGAATGGCAGCATGGGCGAATTCATCCGCCTCAGCGTCGAAGAGCGCCGGACCGTCGTGCGCATCGTCAGCGAGGAAGCGAAGGGCCGCCCGATTCTCGCCGGAGCCGCCGAAGCGAACATCGAGCTCGTTTTGGAAATGTGCAACTACTGCGCGGACCTCGGTTGCCGCGCGGTCTCCATCACCGGTCCGTATTATTACAAGCTCACCCAGGAGAGCATCGAGGCCTACTTCCGCGAACTCGCCGCCAAGTCGCCGATCGACATCGTGGTGTATAACATCCCGGTCTTCGCCAACGAAATTTCACTGCCCGTGCTCGAACGCCTCGCCATGGACTGCCCGCGCATCGTCGGCACCAAGGACACGTCGAAGGACATGGGGCGCTTCCAACAGACGCTACATACCATCAAACGCCAGCGCCCGGATTTCTCCGTGCTGATCGGTTGGGAAGAACTGCTTTGCACCGGCCTGTTCATGGGCGCGGATGGTGGCACGCTCTCCAGCGCGGGCGTGGTGCCCGAAGTGGTGATGAGCCTCTATCAGAATGCACGCGCCGGAAATTGGGATAAAGCGAAACAAATCCAGTTCGAACTGCTCGACCTTTTCTCGCTGATGGTCAACGCGCCGAACTTTCCCGAAGGCTTCCGCACCGGCTATGAACTCCGCGGATTCAAGGCCGGAAACGCCCGTTTCCCGCTCTCATCCGCCGAGCAAGGCGTCATCGCGGAAATGCGCGCCAAACTCGCCTGCGTGCTTGCCGGATGCGGATTCGAGGAAGCAGCAGGCGAATGCCGCGTGGCGGACCGGTCCGCCCCCATGAATGTGGAGGCAATCGTTCAGGCCGTGCTCAAAAACATCCAAGCCCGCTGATCTAACATGAAAGCCCTTGGATTCATCGAAGCCCCCTTCTTCAGCATCTCTGCCATGCTCGCCCAGGAGGCGGCCAATGCCGCGGACATCCAAATTCTCGGATTCGAGGCCACCGGCAATGAAAACCTGATCATCCGCTTGTCGGGCGACATCGCCCAAGTCCGTGCCGCGCTCGATGCCGCCGAGAAAATCGCCCCGCAACTCGGAGCATCCATCACCACCGGCACGATCCCCCGCCCCGCCGATGGATTTGATCCGATGATCCATTTCCCCAATGCCAGCAATCCGCTTTACGGCGGGCGCGACCAATTCCTACCCACCGATTACCCGGCCAACCTAGAATCCAACAAAAACATGAAACCCCAAGCCATCGGCATTCTCGAAACCCAAGGACTCACCGCCATCCTCGAAGCCACCGACGCCATGCTCAAGGCCGCCAACGTCAAACTCGTAGGCAAAGAAAAAATCGGTGCCGCCTACGTAACGGTCGTCATCTGCGGTGATGTCGCCGCCGTTTCCGCTGCCATCGATGCGGGAAAAAATGCCGTCGGATCACTCGGCAAAGTGATCGCCGCCCATGTCATCGCCCGTCCTCATGATGAGTTGGTCGCTTTGCTGCCGAAATAACCTCAATTGGAGGCTTCTGAAAATCAGGCTTCAAAAAAAGCCGCATCGCGCTTTCATCCACTATGCCCGATGCAAATAATCCGGCACTTGATCGCGCTGCGAAGCTGGCGGAACCGCCGCACTAACAAAGCAAATCACCGCGCCCACCCCCGCCGCATGGGATCCACCAAGCCGTGGCTCAACCTCAAACTCAGGAAACCGATAGCGCGAACGCCGTTGCAACCCTGCGACCATGATGAGCACCACCAATAGAACGCCGCCCGCAGCGGCCGGAATGGTAAAATGCTTGGCTTCATCGAGCAAGGGTTGAAGCTTTTCCATAACCGTCGGTTTCCGAACCGGCAACACCGCCGCATCGCTGGTGCCGCTCAAACTCTCATTTTCCAACGCTCCGCCGGCCAATATCTTCTCCATCCAGTAAATCCGGATCGACATCTGCACAATAAATCCCTCGATCTGACGGGCCGGGTCATCGTCCTTGGACGCCTGCATCACCGCGCTTTCCATCGTTCTCTTCTGCTCGGCCGGGGGAATCACATCAGTCAGTGCCGGACTCAGATACAGCACCGATCGCTGCGGCCTACCCATATAATAAAAAATCACAGCGGCCGGCCGACCCTTTGTGAAAAACCGCTCAACCATCTCCTCCACCCGCACTTCCCCCGGAATCTCCTGATTCCCCTTGAAAACATACACGAACAAATCGATCGCCGAATCATCCGCATGATAATTCAAGAATGCCAACCGGTCCCGTTGATTCACCGGACTCAGCAGTCCTTGCGGATCCACCAAAAATAATTTCGGCCGGGATTCAAAATATCCTGACCAAAATTTCTTCGGGATTTTATTCTCCGCATTTTCGGTTTTAGCGACTTCATCCGAGGTCGCTAGTGGTGCATCGATGGGCTTCTTCTCGCCAGACGCTGCGTGATCTGATCGCGCCCCACCACTCCGCTCATGAGTTCTCGCTGCAGCAAGTCCCACACACATCATCCCCAAAATGATCAAGCTCTGCCACAGTTTCATTTCATCACCTCCGACACTTCTTTCTCCGTCGCTTGATTCCGGTGAGCGGCGCTCATGCGCCTCACCGGATCGCCCGAAATCGCCACAGGCTGCACCTTGCGTCTAAAATGCTCAGGATTGCGCTGCGCCTGCCGACTCCGCTTGGCCAATACGCCTTCAAGATGCCGCAGCGCCCTGATGATACCCTCCGCATACCGCCCCTCTAACCAGTGAGCATGGGCACGGCTCAAGCAATCAAAGGTATCAGCCTCCTCCAAAAAGGGTTCCAGTAAATATCCCAAAACGATACCCGCCGCCTTCGATTCCGGATCGATCGTAAGCAAGATTCCCGCCTCGTTCGGTTTCTCGATCGGCACATCCTCGAACGCGGACCGATTCAACAACCAAAACCCGAACTGCCGGAGATTCGCCACCTCACCCAAAGCCCCAGTGTAAATCGCCACGAAAATCTGCGGAAATCGCTTCGAAATCCGTCCCATCGCCGCTTCCACCCGGTCGCGATCACCATACCTCAAAATTCCGGCACTGTCCGTGAGGCAACGGAGCCTCACTTCCTCCGCACCAAACCGCGCATCCGCATCCACGATCGAAAACCCACAATGCGGGCACGAATCCGCCGCGCGGTGGATTCGTTGGACGCAACGTGGACACTTCATAGGCAACAGAGTGCAATCTCTTACGATGCACGCCGTAGTTCGTCAAAGCGAAACATCAGGAAATGCTTAGTAAATTGCGCATCTCGCGGACTTCACAAATCACATAACTCACCCCACACTCCCAGCACCCCAATGTCAGACTTCACCGAGATCGACCGTGAGGATTTCCGCAACCTACTCGCGGAAATCGGACAAACCCACATCCCGTTCGGCAAATTCGGCATCAAAGCCTATCCGCCCGCCGGTGTGCCGATCATCGACCTACCCAACGAATACCTCGCGTGGTTCCACGAGAGAGGCTACCCCAAAGGCCGCCTCGGCGAACTGATGGCGCAGGTTTTTGAAATCAAATCCGTCGGCATGGACTCGGTCTTCGATCCGCTCCGCCAAGCCAAGGGCGGGCGTTTTCACCTCCGTTCCGTCCGTCGAAATTCCATCGACTTCGAATAAATCCAGAATCACAGTTGAACAGTAAAAAATCAGGTCTATTGACCACAGATTACACAGAGGATAGATCCATCGATCATAATCTGTGTATTCTGTGAAATCTGTGGTTTAAAATCCGGATTCCAGGATAAAATCGGCATCATCCTTGCACATTGTGCTGTAAGTCGACGGCTCGCTGATCGGCATTGGTGAATGCTAGGGTTTTTGCCAATGCCGCGCGGGCGGCAGCGGTTTCTCCGAGGCCACGTAGGGCAAACGCGATCAAGAGGTTGAATTCCGCATCACGGCGGCTCTGCAGATCCTCGTCGAACACCAACAGGTTCGGCAGCGAGGTGGCGAAATAGTCGATCTTGGCAGTTTCCTTGAGCTTGGTTTCAGCAAATGCCTGGAGGTCCGCGAAAATCGCACGCGCATCGTCCTCACGCCCCAACTCCCGCAAGGAAAGCCCGCGGAAATAGCTCAGCGGACTGTGCGCGGTGACGGCCATGTCCGAAAAATCCCCGGCCTCATTCGCCGACAGCGTGAAGGATTCCCGCGCCTCGTCTTCACGACCGAGAGCTTTGAGCGCCTTGCCGATCCAATAGTTCACATCGGCCTTCGCCTGCAGCAGGTGATAGGCTTCGCCGAGGCTTTCCGGGGTCTCCATCGCGCCGGTGAAATGTGCGAGCGCACCCGCCGGGTCGCCGGAATCCAATGCCTTACGACCTAACAAAATGCGTGCTGTGGTGAATTGCCGGAGCACACTCCCCTCCCCGCCTTCCCACGGATGAAAACGACGTGACGTCATGATTTCCAGCGCTCTTTGTGGGTTTCCGGTCAGGTTATACAAAGTCGCCAAAGCCACCGTGCAATCATCGCGCTGCAAAACCCGTTCCAAGCGCTCTTCAAGAAACGAAAGACGCTCCGTCAGCGGATCATTCAACTTCGAGACGAATTGATCATACTCAGAAACCAATCGCGGATCGCTCGCATCCAATTCCAGCGCGCGCAGATAGAAACTCCGCGCAGCCTCGCCATCACGTTTGAGATTCCATGTCGCAATGCCAAGATTGCGGAACACCGTGGCGAACGATGCGCCGTCCTCGATGGCACGTAGCCAAACGGTGATGGCATCTTGGTGGCGCTTCAGATCATAGTAATAATTCCCCAAACCATAAGCCGCCACCGGGTCTTGACCAGGCTGTTGCAGCGCCCATTCCATGACGATCTGCTCGTGGCAGCGCGACGGGAAAAAGTAGTCCGGCGATTGCGCGCGGGCCTTGGCCAGCAGCTTGCCGTCGTTTTTCAACCAAGCGAGCACGTAGAGGGACATGGCGCTGCGCGACGAGGGATTCGGCACCGCGCAGTCAGCCACCGGTTGCGCGAGATGTCTTTCCAATAGCTTTGCCGCATCCTCGTTGAAACCGGCATCGGCGTAGTCGAAGACAAGGTCGAGAACCGTCTGCGCATCGTTCCGAGATAGTTTCAGATAGTCCTCCTTGGAAACCAAACCGCATGCCGTGCCCTCGTAGCGCGCCCAGTGGTCAAGCGGGTCCATTGCCAAAACATCGGCCAATAGCTCCGCCGCCGCATCCGGATCTTCCGAGTGACGCGCGATCACCGCTTGCAAGACCATCGCCTTGGTGTGATCGGCATTCGTCGCCAGGGATTCGTCGAGATGGCGCAGCGCGGTGTCGTAATCAAACTTCCGACAATCGAGGCAGGCGAGTTGATAGAATGCCGCCGACCGCCATGCCTGATTCCAAGTGGCTTTGTAAAGCAACGGATAGGCCGCCTGAAACTCCCCCTTGAACACGAGAGTCAAACCGAGGAAATAATGCGCCTCGCCGGTTTCCGGATTTGGATGGCGGCGGGTCAAACGGGCGATGGCTTTTTGGAAATGCGCTTCGGCTGCATCCAAGCAACCTTGTTTCAGCGCGCGCCGGCCCATACCGATGTTGCAGCGGGCGTCGCCGGGATCGCGGCTCAGTGCCTCGTTCCAATACAACTCGGGCGACTGCGTGGCATGGCGGTATTGGTCGAGGTGCTCGCCCGTGAAATACAGCTCATCGGACGAGGAAATATCGCCGGGTGCCGGCGGCTCCGTCGCGACCTCGCGGTTCGGCGTGATCCGGCTTTCATCGACCGGGCGATAGGTCAGCAGGCATTCGCCATCTTCATCAAAAATCGCGGCGAGCAATTCCGTGGGATTTTCTCCGGTGAATTTCAGCCCGCTGTGTTGCCAACATTTTCCGGGTTTCAGGGAGAAGGTTTTTTCCACCAACACCTCAACGCCCCTCGTCACCACCAGTCGCGCGTTCGGCACGGATTCCGAAACACAGACGCCGAGGTCGATCATTCGATCCTCTCCCACCACCATCCGCAGCGCCGCCTTTTCAGTGGCTTGCTGGACCGGGCCAATCCCTTGAATCGGCCACCAGAATTGCGAGAAGGTCTTGGTTTCGTAAGGCGCGAGATACGAAAAATCCGGTTGATTGTCGGTGTAAACACCGGCCATCAGTTCGATGTATGGGCCGTTCGTGTCGGTGAGCTCGCGATCCCAAGCATGGCCAAACGCATGGTCGCCCCAAGTCCATTGTTTCTTGCCCGGCGCGATGTGGCGGTCCGCGACATGCACGAATCCCCCGCCCGCCTTGAAATCGTAACCTCCGAAGAAATCGAACTGCGTCTGGCAGACCATGTAACTCGTCGGCACCGGAATGTTTTTATACCAACTCAGATCATTGGCACCGGGACGATTCTGATAGTCCACGCCGTAATAAGGATTCATCGCCTCCGGAAACGACGACATCGCCCGCACCGCATGGTCCGCTACATAGCGCACATCCGGTGGGAAGAACGATTGGTATTGCTCATGCACCATCGCAGCCACGTTCGCCCACCAGAGGAAGGTCTGGGTGAATGGCGTGCGGTTATACAAACGCGCCCGCAACTCGATCAGCGAGGAACCGGGACGCAGGCGGATGCCATGCATGCCTTTGAGTCGGTTGATCGGATCATGTTCACTCAGCCACACCGTGCGGGCACCGTCCTCTTCCTCTTCAATGAACACATCCGCCGGCATAAAAGTCCCGGGGCGGTGGTGCTGCGGCCAGTTGAACTCGACGCCACCGGAAATCCATGGGCCGGCGAGACCGACAAGCGCCGGTTTGATGACATCCTGGCGGTAGAAGAAATCATAGTCGTGGTTCGTCTTGTCCTGGCCGATGAAGATCCGTCCGCCGATTTCCGGCAACATCACCAGACGCACGAACTCGTTTTCCAAACGTGCGGACTGATAGGAAACCGGCTGCGGCTCATCGAATACCTTATCGATAAACGGAACGGGATACACCTTTCCGCATGATCCCTGATAGACACGTTTCTCAAAAAAGACCGGGTTCTTTTCCGGCGCGCCGACCGGATACGTTGGAATGACACGGGGTTCCAAGTTTGCGATGACGGACATGGTGGGGTAAAAGCTGAAATGCTGAGATGCTGAAAAGCCAAAATAAAGATCACCAGAAGATGATGAAGAAGATGACGACGCCGAGAATGACGAGTCCGCCCGCGATTTTCACAATGGGCTCGGTGACCAAGCTGATCTCCTCGCGGACTGGCAGCGCCTTGGCCTTGGCGAGTGGCGAGACCAGGGTCATCACCGTCATCAGACCACCCACCACGAGGAAGGCGAAGAGCACTTGCAGGAGGAAATGGATGTCATGGCCCCATGGCCGAGCTTCCGACTTGGTGGTGAATTGAAATGCCGCATAAGCTAACGGACCGGTCACCAAGGCCATCACGCCGGCAGCACCGGGGACTTTTGGCAGGACAAATGGCATGATGAACGCCGCCACCACGCCAGGCCAAATGTAGCCTTGGAATTGTTGGATGTATTGAAACACGCCGCCGAATTTCGGATCGTCCAGAATTGGCGCGATCGAACATCCGGCGATGACAAATGCCAGTGTCAACCCGCGGCCGAGCCAGACGAGTTTTTCCTGCGAGGCATTTTGCGAAAACATCCGGCGAAAGACATCCATCGTGGAGATCGTGGACGCCGAGTTCAGCAGCGAGGCCAACGTGCTGGTGACGGCACCGGCGATGGCGGCGTAGATGAACCCGCGCACGCCCGGCGCAATCAGCTTGGTGACCATCGTGGGAAACGCCGCGTCGGTTTTCGAGCCGAGTTCAGCGCCGTAGAGTTGTTGCGCCATCAGCCCAGGCATCACCATCGCGAAGGGCACGAGCAACCAGAGACCACCCGCGAAAATCATCCCGAGCTGGCCGTGTTTCAGCGACTTCGCGGCCAAGTTCCGCTGCACAATGAACTGGTTCAAACCGCAGTAATAAATCATCACGATCCACATCCCGCCAGCCACGCCAGTCCATGGAAGATCCTTGTTATCCGCCGGCATCACCATGTGAAGCTTCGGCGCGTTGAACTCGGCAAACTTGTCCCAGCCGCCGATAGCGTCCAAACCGAGGAAGAAAATCAACATCCCACCCGCGAGCAGCGCCAAACCCTGCACCAAGTCAGCCCACGCGATTGCCTTCAAGCCGCCGACCGTAGAATAACCCGCGCCTATCAAACCAATCAACCACACCGCCTTGGTTAGCTCCATGCCGGTGATCGCACGCAGCGTCACGCCGCCGGAATAAAGAACCGCCGGCAACATCACCACCGCGTAGATCACTACCGTTAGGACGGCCATGATCCCGCGTGCAGCCGTGTTGTAGCGGTATTCCAGATACTCCGGCATCGTGTAAATCCCCGCCCGCAGGAATTTGGGCAGCAGCGTCATCGAAATAATCACGATGAATACCGAGCCGAGCAACTGCCAACAACTCACCGCCAGCCCGGTTGATCCCGCCGCTTGCCCGGCCATACCGACCATTTGCTCAGTGGAAATGTTCGCCGCGACAATCGAGATCCCGATCAACGGCCAAGTCAGCCCGCGCCCGGCGAGGAAGAAATCCGAGCTATCCTCCTCGTGGCCCTTCGCCTTGCGGCTTTTCCAGACACTGAGTCCGACGACGAGAATGAAAAATCCGACAAATACAAGGAGGTCTTGGGGCGCTATGTTCATAGAAACTTCAATGGGTTCCTTTAATATTAGGGAATCCTCACCCGCATTCGCCATGGAAAATCGAAGGAAATGCATGGACATTCCTCGGATTTCAGCATATCCTATCCTCATGAAGCCCGCCTCACCGGAAAGACGCCCCGAGGGTTTCCCGGGGCAACGTTTGGTGATCGTTCCACCCGCCATTGCGATTCAAGCCTGCGGGCAACCGATCACCCGTGATCTATGCGTCACCCATTTGGGCGCGTTTGTGGCGGCGGGTGGGCACTATGTCGAGCGCCCGCACGGGACTTCCCAACACATTCTCATCGCCTGTATCTCGGGTAGCGGCACCTGTGATCTTGGCGGAATGGAATGGCCACTGGAGCCAGGAAACCTGTTGTTTCTACCCCCACGCGAGCGCCATGTTTACAGATCATCCGCACATTCTCCATGGACGATCTTCTGGCTTCACTTCCGCGGCTTACGCGCCAATGACTATCTCACCAGCCTCGGGGTTTCCTCGGAGCGACCGGTCGTCACCGTGGATGATCCCGCCGTGCTCACGGAAGCTTTTGAAGACACCTTTCGCCACACCACACATGGTTTCAATCCGGCGGCCATGATTGGCATGACCACTGCGTTTGCCCGGATGTTAGGCGTGGTCAAGGTCCACCAACGGACTCCCGGCTCGCGTTCGCGGTTGGCCGAAACCCGCATTCACAAGGTGCTCGCGCAGATGCGGGAAGATCTGGCGCACCCATGGACGCTCGAAGAACTGGCTCGCGCCGCCCATCTCAGCGCCGCTCATTTTTCGGAACTCTGCCGACTGCAAACCGGCATGCCGCCGCTCGGTCTGCTGATCCGCCTGCGGCTGCAACGCGCCATGGACTTGCTGCAACAAGGCAACCACAACGTGGCCGAAGCCGGAGCCGCCGTCGGATACGATGACCCATTCTACTTCTCCCGTCTATTCCGCAAACACATGGGCGTGCCCCCCTCCGCCTGCCTCCACGGCCCGTGATCGTTTCGTTTATTCACCCCGTCACATCGTAACACTTGCGCCGAAAGACCGGAATCCGCAGTCTGGTCGGGTGATTCGATTTGCGGTGCTTGGCAGTGGCAGTGGTGGAAACTCGGCGGTGATCGAGTGTGGCGGCGTGCGCTTGCTGATCGACGCTGGATTGAGCGCGAAACAACTCACGCTGCGGCTTGGTTTGCTCGGGATCGATCCAGCATCGCTTGATGGGATTTTACTCACCCACGAACACGGCGACCACGTGAAGGGTCTCAAAGTTTTCTTGAAACAACACGCGACGCCTGTGTTCGCCACCCCGCAGACGGCGCATGTCGTCCGCGAATTGGGCATTGAGGGCGGCACGTGGAAGACTTTCGAAACCGGACAGACCTTCACCATTCGCGATTCCGTTGTTCAGAGTTTTTCCATCCAACACGATGCGGTGGACCCAGTCGGATTTGTGCTCGGCAGCGCTTCGCGGCGGATGGGTTTCCTCTCGGACGCCGGCCACGTCACCCGCAGCATGACCGAGAGTCTGCGCGGATTGCACGGGTTGTTTGTCGAGGCAAACTATGACGACGGTCTGCTCGAAGCGGACACCAAGCGGCCGTGGTCGATCAAACAACGCATCAGCTCCCGACACGGGCATTTGTCCAACGATCAGGTCACCGCGCTGATTCGCGATATCGCCCACGCCGAGCTCGGGCGCGTGGTGTTAGGTCACCTGAGTTCGGACTGCAACAAGCCGGATCTCATCCTTGGCCAGCTGCGGAAAAACCTCGTCGAAATGGGCCACGGCCACGTCGGCTTGCACTGCGCCTGCCAGGATGTGCCGACGGAATGGTTCGCGCTTTGAGCCGGATTGGCAGCTTTGCTATGGCGATGAAAAAGATTTCAACGAAACGCAGAGGCGCAGAGGTCGCAGCGGAAAGCGCTGAGATTTTTGGGTTTGGAACTGAATGAGCGGAAGAATCATTTCGATTCGAAAGACATTGCCTTCATTTCCCTCCGCGAAATCCTCCGCGCTCTCCGCAACTCTGCGTTTCGATTTTATCCAAAAAAGAAAATTTAGATGCATCGGTCCTGACAGCGTTGCCTGCTTGCGGAGAAAGAAGACTTGATTTAGCCTCCGCCATGGCCATCGAGAATTTCGCAGAGTTTTCCCCCAATATCCATCCATCCGCCTTCATTGCCGCCAGCGCCGACGTGATCGGCCGCGTGACGTTGCATGAGGAAACCAGCATTTGGTATCATGCCACCTTGCGTGGCGACATCAACGAGATCGTCATCGGCCCCCGCTCTAACATTCAAGACAACGCGGTGATCCACCTTGCCGACAACTATGGATGTTATGTCGGGGAACTGGTAACCGTCGGCCACTCGGCGATTCTTCACGCCTGCACGGTGAAAGACGAAGTATTGGTCGGCATGGGGGCGATCGTGCTCGATGGCGCGGTGATCGGCGAACGCTCGATCATTGGTGCGGGAGCTTTGGTCACGGGAGGCACGGTGATTCCACCGGGTTCACTGGTGTTGGGCTCGCCCGCCAAAGTGGTGCGGACGCTGCCGCTCGATGAGCAGGCGAAGATCAAACTTTGGGCCGAAAAATATGTGCGGGGCTCCCGCAAATACCTCGAACGTTGAGAGGCTGTCTGAGCCTCACAAAAACGGGTTAGCTACGCGTTCCTCACCGAGGGTGGTCGCCGGGCCGTGGCCGGGCAATAGCACGGTGACATCCGGCAGCGGACCGAGCACAACGCGCAAACGCTCCAATGCGTGTCGATAAACAGCGGGCGTTTTGCAACCGCCCATCGATCCCGCGAACAACGCGTCTCCGGTGACGAGCACCGGTTCCGCAAGTCCATCGACGTCGAAGCCGAGTGACGGCATGGCATGGCCGGATAGATCACAACTGCGCACAGCGAGCGGCCCGCATAAAACGGTTTCTCCGGGTTTCATGTGGATCGTGCCGGGAAGATCCGCCGAATGAACCGGAATGCCCGCAGCCAAAAAATACTCAATCGCCCCGACATGATCGATATGGGCATGGGTGATGAACACGCGATCAGGAAGACGACCGCAGCGCTCGGAGAGCATTTTGGTGAGATCCGCAGTTTTAAATCCGGCATCAAACAAGATGATCGCACCGCCCGCGCGGACCAACCATGCGTTCACACGTTCCTCGCCAAATGGCAGATCGATCCGCTCGATGCTTTGCATGTCCAAAGGCTCCGGCTGATAGGCCGCATGGTAAGCAAAAGCTTCCGGCTTAAGGCCTAGCACCGCTGCAAGTTTGCGGGCGGTTCCCGCGGAGAAAGAACCCTTCTGAAAATCGATTACTGCGGATTCCTGAAGTCCCGCCCGCTCAGCGGCATCGGCAAGCGTGAGCCCGTGGCCCATGAGAGCTTTGCGAAAAACATAGGTGAAATCGTCTTCAAGCATGGCGTAACTTCGGCGGGCGTTTTGCGGGAGTCAATGGGCAGGAAATTCGCAGGTTCAATAACGGCTTCTTTTTCCACGGAGGCCAAGAAAGATGACAATTCCCGCGAACAACAGGAAAACGCAGGCGGCAATGCCGAGAATCACAAAGAAACGATTACTCGCATGATCCACTTGCTCATTGCTGATTTCATCGGCTGCCGCCTCTCCGGGGATGCGGGTGAGGACCAGTTTACCATCGGAGATTTTAACGCGAGTCAGCTTGGCCATCGCCGGCCCCAACAGCGAGTCGGTTAGATAACGTTCGGTGATGCGATAGGGCGACATCTGTTCGATAAACTCCCGCGGCACCACAGCACCGGGAACTTCGATTTGGTCGAGCTGCAATACCACTTCGTGCTTAAGCAAGGTCGGCCGGGCGATGAGGGTGCCGTTGAGGAACCGGCTGTCAGAAGCGATCCAGCCACTTTCGCCCTTCTTCGTGAAACGCGGTTTCCCATTGAGTGGGAAGGAAATCGCGATGCGAAGTCTGTCACCCTCGATCGACGCGATCCGAAACGTGCCGCGGAGATCCGCGAACGACTGGTAGGCGGCGATGGCAAGATTCAGGTCAGCGGCGGTCAGCGAGAGAGTGGTTTCCACATCCCCATCCAATTGCTGGCGGAACGCTTCCAAGCGCTCGGCAAGACGGTTGAGTGCCGGTTCTTGGTCGTTGAGTGAGGAAACCTCGATCAAAACCGGTTTCTCGCCGGTGAATTTCGCGATTTCATTGAATTGGCGAAACAATGTGACGATTGAGAACACGATCAGAAAGACCATAACTAACAAGGCCGCAATGAGAATGGCGCAACCCGCAAAGGGCGAACGGGCACTGGAATCCTTGGATGCTTTTGTGATCATGGTTGCTCGTCGGGGCGCTTTGTCACCTCGTCCGCTGCGTCCGGCTTTACTTCGGGAAGCTCCGGGCTGTCATCAAATTCTTGCTGCGGATGGTCGACCGACCATCCGTCATCACCCGAGCTGTAGTCCGAATGGTGATGATATGGATCATCTTTGAAATAATCATCACCAGGGGCGGATTCGGATTCAGGCTCGGGTTCATGCACAGGCTCGGGCTCGTTAGGCGGGCTGAGTAATGTTCTTTCAGCGCGCTCGCGGGCCTCTTGTTCTTCCGCTACCCGGTTTTTGCGGCGGTCGAGCCAAGCGAGCCAGATGCAGATTTCGTAGAGCAGGATCATCGGCAGCGCCATCAGCAACAGCGTGAACACATCCGGCGTGGGCGTGAGCACGGCGGCGGTCACGAAAATGGCGAGGATCGCATAAGACCGCGTCCGCGACATCGTCTCAT
>CAYRLT010000172.1:0-14798 GCA_964425095.1 uncultured Luteolibacter sp. | reverse complement strand
ATTGCCGTGCCGATGTTTTCAAATGCCACCTTGCACCCGCGGGCCGAGGCTCTCGCCACATCCGCCGTCGCCAACGCGATCGTGCAGGATGGCAATTACCGCATTGGTAAAGTGGAGGATGCCGATGCTGTGCTTGAGGGGAAGGTCAGTGAAATCAAGTATTCCAATATTCGAGGAAGACGATTTGACACGCTTCGCCCGGAGGAACTCTCGAACCGCGTGAATCTCAAGTGGGTCCTTCGCGATGCCCGGGATCCCACCAAAGTGCTTGCTACAGGAAGTTCCTCCGGTACCAGCCAGTTGTATGTTTCCGCGAATCTCCAGACCGCACGTAATAATGCCTTGCCCGAAGCTTTCGAAAGAGCTGGTGAAGCTCTGGTCTCGCGCATCGCCGATGGTTATTGATGCTGGCTATGGGGCCAAAGCCTTTAAGCATTCGCAAGGAGGGGCGATGCATGATCGCCCTGCCCATGAGGTGGCAATGAAAAAAGTGCTTCGCTCATTTCATTGGCTTTTCATACGCATCGGCGGACACATTCCGCCGCTCCTTGTTCATTCACGTCGTTCGTGAATAATCCTGATTGGTCTTGATTGAATACCGTTTGGTTGGTATGGAAATGCCATGAAGCAGCGCAAAAAGCAGCCGGGTGTGACCCGCCAGTTGATTCTGGATGTCGCCGGCGAGCGATTCGCCCGCGACGGGTATTCGGGAACCGGTCTCGGTCCGATGGTGATCCAGGCGGGACTGACCAAGGGAGCTCTGTTTCACCATTTTCCGGACAAGCGGTCGCTGGCGCTTGCTTGGATCCGTGGAGATCTCATGAATGCCACCGGGATGCTTTGGATCCTTCCGTTGCGTGGGATTGATTCCCTCGATGGACTCCGGACCTTTTGTCGTGCCCGCAGTCTGGATCTTCGTCCGGGGGACGCAACATCCGCGTTGGTGGCCTTGGCAGCCGAAACCGCTGCGGTTGATCTTGTTCTCGGCGCGGCGCTGGAAGAAGTGTTCGCCGCATGGCGGACGGCTGTCGCTGATTTGTTAGAAAAAGGAAAGTCCGCCGGGTGGATTCATCCATCGATCCAACCTGCGGTGGAGGCGGCGATTCTGGTTTCGGCATTTTCCGGTCTAAGCGTCACCACGAAATGCAATCCGGACGAGAGTTTCCGCCGGACCTTTGCGACCGGTTTGGAGGGGTATCTGGAAACCTTGCGTCCGCAATAGCAGTGCCTCATCCGCGCGGATGAAATTTCTGGTGGATGCTCTTGAGTCGATGCCGGTCAACATGGGTGTATATCTGCGTGGTGGAGATGTCCGCATGACCTAACAATTCTTGGATTACCCGTAGGTCCGCGCCGCCTTCCAGTAGATGAGTGGCGAAAGAGTGGCGCAGTAAATGCGGGTAGATGTTCTGATCGATACCCGCCAGCTTGGCCCGCTCTTTGACGATTTGTCGGACGCGGTCTGGAGAGAGGGCGGTTCCGCGCACGCTGATAAAGAGGTGGGATGAGGTGCGCTTCGTGACGAGGTTGGGCCGTTCGTTGGTGAGATAGTTTTCGATGGATTCAAGGGCGAGGTGTCCTACGCGGACGACGCGCGTCTTGTTGCCCTTGCCGGTGACGCGCAGGAATCCGTCTTCGAAATCGATCATCTCCAAGCGTAATCCGCACAATTCGGAGAGCCGCAGGCCGGATGAGTAAAATAATTCGAGAATCGCGCGGTCGCGCCGTCCGAGTGAGGCCGAAGGATCGATGGAATCCAGAAGTTTTGCAATCTCGACGGCATGCAGCGTTTCCGGCAGCGTCTGATCCGCACGAGGAGAGAGCAAGGGTTCGGCCGGGTCCATTTCAAGTTTCCCCTTTGCCGCCAGCCAACGGAAAAATACTTTGAGATGGACGGTGGTGAGTCGCAGTGATGCGGCGTTCAGGCCTTCATCTTTTCGCTGACTGAGAAACGCGGCGAGTTCATCCGTGCCCACATCGGGCAAGGGGGTGCCGCGTTTTCCGAGCCATCCGGCCAAGGCGTCGAGCGTCTGCCGCACCGAGAGCTGGTAGGAGGCGGAAAGCCCGCGTTCGGTGGCGAGATACCGGATGAATGAGTCGTTTTGCGCTTCCATCGACGGTGCCAGCTTGTAGGTCGGGAGAGCATGGGGCAAACACAAAGGGGAAATCGGTGCTGTAGAAAATCATGGTTTGGAGTTGCATTTTAGACGATCCCGAGTCCACTTGCCGCTTCGTCAACGTGAATTCGGTTTTGCCGACACTCATCTTCTCTGAGCATCCTGCCCTTTCTCCCGTAATGACATCGAATATTGAAACAAAAACAGCCGCCGCTGCGTTGCCGAATCAGGCGGACGCAGAGGTTTTAGTCCGCGAGGCATCGCATTGGATTCACCCGCTCCGCTCGGAAATCGGCCGCTATTTGATCGGGCAAACCGATCTGGTGGATCGTCTGCTGATTTCCCTGATGGTCAAGGGCCACATCCTGCTGGAAGGTGTGCCGGGCCTGGCCAAGACGCTGGCGCTCAAGACGCTTGCGTCACTGGTGAACGCCAAGTTCAACCGCATCCAATTCACGCCGGACATGCTGCCGGCGGATATCGTGGGAACCGAGATCTACGATCCGCGGGAGGCACGCTTTCGCGTCAAACACGGGCCGGTATTTGCGAACTTCATTTTGGCCGATGAAATCAACCGAGCTCCCGCCAAGGTGCAGAGCGCATTGTTAGAGGCGATGCAGGAAAAACAAGTTACCATCGGTGAGGAATCATTTGCCCTACCATCGCCATTTTTCGTGCTGGCCACCCAAAACCCGCTGGAGCAGGAGGGAACTTATCCGTTGCCTGAAGCTCAGTTAGATCGCTTCATGATGAAGGTAGTCATGGATTATCCAAGCGAGGAAGAGGAACTTCGCGTGCTCGATTTGGCCGGCACTACCGAAGATCTTCCCACACCCGCACCGATTGTTAGTTTGGAGTCCATCCAGCAGGCACGCACGGTGGTGAACTCGCTCTATCTCGATGAAAAAGTGAAACGCTACATCGTGCGTATCGTGCATGCCACGCGGCGGCCCGATGATTTCGGCATTCACATGGCACCGTTGATTCGGGTGGGTGCATCGCCTCGTGCCACGATCAATCTCGCACTCGCCTGCCGAGCACACGCTTTCCTCAATGGCCGAGCTTATGTCACGCCGCATGATGTGAAAAGCATCGCCATGGAAGTCCTGCGCCACCGCGTCACCGTTACTTACGAGGCCGAAGCGGAAGGTCTCGACAGCGAAAAAATCATCACTCGCATTCTCGACGAGCTGCCGGTCCCATGATTCACGGGAAAGCCAGCACACCCGTTACGCTTGAGGACGAGGCCCGCGCTGCGGAGATCCTTGGCCGCGTTCGGCGTATGGAAGTCAGGACGAACCGACTTGTCGATGACTCGATGGCCGGCCGCTACGCCAGTGTTTTCAAAGGCCGGGGCATGGACTTTGACCGGGTGCGCAACTATGTGCCCGGCGATGATGTCCGCACGATCGATTGGAATGTCACTGCCCGCACCGGCGAGCCGCACATCAAGATGTTTACTGAAGAGCGTGAACTCACGATCTTGTTGATGATTGATGTCAGCGCGTCATCGGATTTCGGATCGGTTGAGGACTCCAAGCGTGAACTTGCTGCCGAAGCGGCCGGTGTGCTCGCGGCCTCCGCGATTCGAAATCGCGACAAGGTGGGGTTGATTCTTTTCAGCGATAAGGTGGAGTTATATATTCCTGCAGGAAAAGGCCGGACGCATATCATGCGGCTGATTCGCGAGACTCTGTTTTTCAAACCCACTCGCGGCGGCACCGATATAGCCAAGGCCTTGGATTTCGCCAATCAAGTGGTGCATCGTAAATCGGTGATCTTTCTAGTCTCTGACTTCCGCCTTGGAACGCCATTTGAAGAGCGGATGAACCAGTTGCGCAACAAGCTTCAAGTCACCAATCGCCGCCATGATGTGATAGCCGTATCCGTGACCGATCCCCGCGAGGAATCACTGCCGGATGTGGGTCGAATCCTGATCGAAGACGCAGAGAGCGGACAAGTCGTGGAGATCGATACCGGCAGCACGAAAGTCCGAGCCGCGTATGAAGCGCAATCCCGGAGCCGCCGTGAATTGACGGCATCCCGCATCCGCTCGCTGGGTGTGGATTTGTTGGAATTCGTGAACGGTGAAACCTGGATGCCTACAATGATAGGGTTTTTCAACAGCCGACGCCACCGTTCCGGCTGAACCAGTTTTAAAAATGTTAGTGAATAATCTTATTCTTCGTCTCGCGCCGCTGATTGTCTGTATGACAGGCAATCTCATGGCACAGTCGCCGGATACGACTGAGGATATTCGCGGGCCGAAGGCGCTGGTTGATATACCCGAGCCGGAAAAATTTCCGATAGCTCTCTGGGTTGGAGTTGCGGTTTCGCTTGTTATCATCGCGCTCGCCTTGTTTTTTTTGAAAAAGCACCGGCGGAAACAACAACTCAAGAGTCCGCCGGAAATCGCGCTTGCTTCATTGGCCAAGCTCGAAGCAACCCGCGAGACCTTGGCGGCTGAGACTTTCGCAAATCAGGCGGCGTGGACACTCCGCCAATACATCGCCGACCGCTTTGGTTTGGCTGCACCGCGTCGGACGACTGAGGAGTTTTTCCGTGAAATTGAGCAAAACGGCACTGAACCCATCATCGCAGAAAGTGATCACCTGAAAGCATTTATGAAATCCTGCGATCTCGCGAAGTTCGCGGGATCAAGCCTGGATGCGACTCAACGGGGTGAACTCCTGCAAACGGCCCGGGCTTTCATCACCGCCACGGCTCCTAATCTAACCCTCGGCAAGCCATGACTGAGAGTTTCGAGTTTCTACATCCGCAGTTTTTACTGCTCCTGTTGCTCCTACCGGTGCTGGCGATTTGGAAAGGCCGCTGGGGTAGGCCCGTCGCACTGCGAATGCCATCCACGGATGATGCAATTCGTGTGGGTGCCCGCCCGCGCTCAAAAATCGGCGGATTTCTTGCTTTCATCGGACTGCTTGCATTTGCGCTGCTGATTGCCGCATTGGCCCGCCCGCGCCTCGGCAGGGGATCTTCCGATATTGAGGCGAGTGGTATCGATATTGTGCTCGTGCTCGATGTTTCCGGTTCGATGGAAGCACTGGATTTCAAATTGGAGGGAAAGCAGGTGAATCGTCTTGAAGTGGTAAAAGATGTGGTCGGGAAATTCATCGGTGAGCGGCCGAATGACAAACTTGGCATGGTCGCCTTCGCGGGCCGTCCGTATTTGGTCAGTCCACTCACGCTGGATCACGAATTTCTATCGAAACGATTGGATAGTATGCAAATGGGACAGGTCGAGGACGGCACAGCCATCGGCTCCGCCATTGCTTCGTCGGTGGATCATCTCCGCAACTCAGATGCGAAATCACGGATCGTGATTCTTTTAACTGATGGCGTGAACAATGCCGGCGCGGTCAATCCGCTTACCGCTGCAGAAGCGGCAAAGACACTTGGAATCAAGATTTACACTATTGGTGCCGGGACCCGCGGGGAAGCGCCGGTTCCCGTGCGTGATGGGTTTGGCCGCACTCATTTGCAGACGATGAAGGTGGATATCGATGAGGAGATGCTGCGATCCGTTGCCTCTGCGACCGGCGGGCAATCCTACCGGGCGACGGATACCGATTCGCTCAAGGAGATCTACGCATCGATCAATCAGCTGGAAAAATCGACCCGCAAGCTCAAGAAATACCAGCAATATGACGAACTCTATCTCTGGTTTCTCGTGCCCGGTCTAGGGATTCTCCTGCTGGAGCTGGTGCTCCGCCAAACTCGTTTCCGCCGCCTGCCATGAATTGGAAATCCGAAGAATCCTTGCATTTCGCGCAACCCATTTGGATGCTTGTGGGTTTGCTGGTCTGCGCGGCACTTGTCGGGTTGTTCATGCGTTTTGATCGGCGGCGCGATGCGGATTTGGCGCGGTTGATTCACCCGCGATTTCGCCAGCGCCTAACCGAGGGTTTTTCGCCGCGGCTGCGGAACCTGAAGCGCGGGTTGTGGTTGTTGGCGGTGTGGCTCGCTTTCGCGGCGATAGCACGGCCACAAATGGGTTACGAATGGCGCGAGGTGAAGCGCAAGGGTATCGATATTTTGTTCGCGGTGGACACCTCGCGCAGCATGCTGGCTGAGGATCTAACGCCCAATCGTCTGGAGCGCGCTCGCCTCGGGATCATTGATTTTGTCGCGCGATTGGAAGGCGACCGTGTCGGGTTGATTCCCTTTGCCGGGAGTGCGTTCGCGTTGTGTCCGTTGACCTTGGATTATGATGCTTTCCGCGAGTCGCTCAATGCCTTGCATACGGATTTGATTCCGCGGCAGGGTACGGATTTGGCGAGTGCGATCAAGGAATCCGAACGTTTGTTCGATGAAAACGGCAACAACCACCGTGTGCTCGTTCTTCTGACGGACGGTGAGGACCTGCAAGGGGATGTCATCGAAACTGCCAAAAATGCTGCAAAAAATGGGATGGCCATTTATACGGTCGGTGTCGGCAGCCCCGAGGGCAGTACGATTCCCGTGCGCTATCGAAACGGGCGGACGGATTTCGTGCGGGATGAGAAGGGACAGGTGGTGAAAACGACGCTGGATGAGTCAACGCTGAGAAAAATCGCCGAGACGACCAACGCGCTTTACGTGCCGCTCGGTCGCGGGGCAGAAGGGCTCAATACGATCTATCATGAACGTCTGCGGTTGGTGCCTAAAAGTGAAATCAATCAACGGATGGAGCGCATTCCGTTGGAACGTTTCGAGTGGCCTCTCGGGGCGGCGATCGCTCTGCTGTTGCTGGATTTTTTCATCGGTGATCGTCGACGGATGAGGGGAGTGAATGCGCAAGTCGGATTATCGAGTATTATCTGTGGCACCACTTCAGCTCTGATGTTCTGCGTGCTGGGAGCGGGCATTTCAGAAAGCCGCGCTGCGGAGGCCGATGCCCGGATGATATACAATCAGGGGACCGAAGCGTATGTTGGCGGGGATTTCACCAAGGCTGCGGAAGTTCTTAAAAGCTCGTTGCGGACGCCGGATCTGAAGGTTCAGCAATTGGCTTACTACAACCTTGGTAACTCACTCTACCGGACGGGTCAGGGGACTTTGGAGAAGAGTCCCAAGGAGACGATCAAGTCATGGGAAGAGTCGATCAAAGCCTATGAGGATGCACTTTCATTAGATGAGTCGGACGAGGATGCCAAGTATAACAAGGCACTTGTGACGCGGAAGCTGGAGGAACTCAAGAAGCAGCAACAGAACGAATCAAAGGAGGAGGGGGGGAATTCAGAAGAAAGTAAAGATAAGCAGGAGAAACAGGATTCAAAGGACGGCAAGGGGTCAGCGAAAGATCAGGAAGAACAGAAGCAGGAAGAACAGAAGTCGGATAAGAAAGATGGCCCAAAGCCAGGCGAAAAATCAGAGGAAGGGAAAGACCCGAAAGAATCCAAAGATCCGAAATCGGACGGAAAGTCAAAAGAAGCCAAAGAGGGCGCGGAAAATCCTGGAGAGAAGGAAGAGCAAGGAGTCGGAAATGAACGCGGCGAAAAGCAGGAAATGACAAAAGAGGAAGCCCGACAGTTGCTCGAAGCACTTCGCGGTGATGAGCGCACCGTGATACCACTTCCACAACAACCGCCGAGCCGGCTGGCACGGCCGGATAATTCCACGAAAGGAAAGACATGGTGATGTGTAGATATTTAGAGATGATTTCACGCTACCTCCATCTGGGGGTTTTGGCGGTGGTTCTGATGTCCACCTGTCTTGAGGCGGCCGCAGTGGAAGTGGACGCGCGCTTGGATCTTGAGTCCGTCGAGGTGGGAAATGGTGCGATCATGACGTTGCGCATTTCCGGTGCCAGGTCTGGGAAGCCCGAGATACCGGAGGTTGAAAACCTGATCATCCAGTCGCGAGGTCAGAGCCAGCAAGTGCAGATGGTCAATGGGATCACTTCGGTTTCGGTGATCTATCAATATGCCGTTGGCTCAAATGTGCCGGGTGACTATCAGATTCCATCAATTGCCATTGTTTTGGATGGAAAACGATATGCGACTCAGCCGCTCATGCTCAAGGTGCTTGGTTCGGCTGTGGCATCGGCTGTGAGCGGGAATGAGCCCAGCGAAACGGGCGACGATGGGAAAAATCGTTTTGGTTTCTTAACGGTCGAGCTGGCATCAAATGAACGCAGGCACGTTTATGTCGGTGAGATCGCGCCAGTCCGGATTCGCGCATGGATTCCCGAGGCTGCGCGCGCCCAGTTGCGCAGCGGCATCCAACCGGAAGGTGTGGCGTTCACGCTTCACAATGTGAGTGACGAGGCGCAGCAAACCCGTGAAATTAAGGACGGGAAACGTTATCTGGTGGTCACTTGGTTTGGCGGGATTTCGGCGACCAAAGCCGGGAAATATCCGGCATCGCTCTCGCTGAATGCGACCGTTGCTGTTCGTGACACTGCGGCACTGAAGACCGGCAGACCGAAAGGTAGAGCGTTTGGAGATCCTCTTCTTAACCGCATATTCGATGATGTGAACGAGCCGATGATCCAAAAAGATATCACATTGAAATCCGATGATCAGGAAATCGAGGTGCGGGCACTTCCGAGCGAAGGACGGCCGGATGGATTTTCGGGGGCGGTCGGTGAGTTCAAGTTTGATGGCGGGGAAATACCAGCCGACTGGAAGACCGGAGAGCCGCAACAGATTCGTGCGCGGATCAGTGGAACGGGAAATTTCGCGCTGATGAACGCACCCAAAGTGAGTCCGGCGAATGATTGGAAGATTTATCCCGGTAAGGATGAATTCACGGCAGGAGATCAGGCCTCGTTTTCCGGCAGCAAGGTTTTCCAGTTCAGCGCGGTGCCGCGCAGAGGCGGTGAACAGAATATGGCATTGGAGTTTAGTTTCTTCGATCCGAAGGCAGTGGCCTACCAAACGATCACGAGTCCGGTGCGGGAAATCCGGGTTTCAGGCGAGGACATGGTCGATGATAAGCCTGCGGTGGTTGAAGCCGGACCTGAGCCTGCGAAAAAAGAGCGGGAACTTGTCGGGCAGCGCTCGGTCATGTCCGCGTCGCGTGATTTAATGCCCTTGGTGTTTCGCCCCGCGTTTGTTCCATTGTTAGGAGTAGGGGGCGGACTGTGTATTGTGGGCGGCTTGTTTGCAGTGATTCGCCGCCGTCTCAGTGATCCTCGGAGATTGACACAGGCGGCCATGGAAAAAACTGTGAAGGATGCCTTGGTTGCTGCCGAACATTGCTCTGCAACCAAGGATGTTTCCGGCTTTTTTGCTGCGGGACGCCTCGCCATTCAGGCGCGGCTCGGGGCGCGTTGGAACCAGCCGGCGCAGGCGATTACTCTGGCGGAAATCACCGCGCGCATCGCCGATGATTCACCGATCGCCCGCTTCTTCCATGAGGCGGATCTTCATGCCTACGGTCGCCAAGTTGGTGCCGGAATCCTGCCGGAGTGGCAAGTGCTTTTGGATGAAGCCATGGCGTCACTCAATCCATCCACTCACTGATATGAAACGAATGGTTCTGACAATCATCTACAGTCTGCTGGTGGGTCTAGCGGTTGCTGGTGAGTCGCGCTTTGATCAGGCGAACCGCCAGTTTGAATCCGGGGATATTGCGGGCGCGGCGGTTGTCTATCAGGAAATTCTGGCCAGTGATGGACCAAGCGCGTCTGTGTTGTTCAATCTGGGAAATTGTGAGCAGCGACTTGGGAAATACGGGTATGCCATTCTTGCCTATGAACGCGCCCGTCTGCTCACGCCGCGCGATCCGGATTTATTGGCGAATCTTGAGCTTGCCCGCAAGGCGGCGACTGCATTCGGGGAGTCTGAACGTCCTCCGGTCGTAGATGCTGTTCTCAATTGCTTGAGTCTGAATGAATGGTCTTGGTTAGTGGCCGGGAGTGCATTGGTTCTCGGTGGGTTGGCATTGCTGAGCGGGTTTGTCCGGATGCGGCGGCGCTGGATGATACTTGGTGTGCGGATCTCGGCAGGGCTCGCAGTGCTTTTGATCGTAGGCGGTTCCACTGTGCTTTATCTGCGGCGCGACGAGGCAAATCGCGGAGTTGTGCTAACGGAAGAGGCGGTGGTGCGGCTGTCACCCTTTGAAAAGGCCGAATCGCTCGGGGCGCCCGGGCAGGGACAGATCGTGCGTATTCTTGAAACCCAGAATGGATTCCACTTTGTTGAGGTTACGGGAACCAAGCTGAGAGGTTGGATTTCTGACAAGGAAGCCAACGCGATTCAGCGGCGCGAAGGCGGCTGAAATTTCAGGAATAGCGGGTCGATGTTCGGAGCTGGGCTCGGTCAAACTTTCATGAGATCGGCCTCTTTCGCTACGGCGTGGTCGTCGATCTTTTTGGTGAATTTGTTGGTGAGATCCTGGACTTTCTTTTCGAAATCCTTTTGGCCGTCTTCGGTGATGAAGTTGTCGGCCTTCATTTTTTTGGCGGCGTCCATTCCATCTTTGCGGGCGGAGCGGAGGCGGACCTTGGCTTCTTCCGCGAGTTGCTTGATGAGTTTCACCATATCGCGTCGGCGTTCTTCCGAGAGTTCCGGAATGGGGACGCGCAGCGAGCGGTCGGCAGCGGCGGGATTGAGGCCGAGTTTGCACTCGCGGATGGCGCGTTCGATATCGCGTGTGGTGGAGGGATCGAAGGGTTGGACCATTAGCATTCGTGGCTCGGGCGAGCTGATGACTGCGAGGCTCTTGAGTTTGCTGATCGCGCCGTAGGCTTGCACGTGGACGTCGATATTCTCAATCAGCGCGGGGCTGGCTTTTCCGGTGCGGACACCTGCGAATTCGTGGGTGAGGTAATCGACGCACTTGGTCATCGCTTCTTCGACTTCGAGGATGGCTAGTTCTGGGTCCATGGGTGTTAGGGATTGGTGATTGGGGATTGGAGACGCTGCGCGGTCTGAAGGTCTTAATGTCTAAAAGTCGAAGGTCGGAAGAGAGAGACACAAGACGGCAAGACACAAGAGGAAGAGATGGGAGATTGGAAGTGGAGGATTATTCGCTGTGGACTAGGGTGCCGATGGGGAGTCCGCGGAGGGCGTGGGAGAGGTTTCCGACTGGTGCGAGATCGAAGACGATGATCGGGATGTTGTTGTCCATGCAGAGGCTGAATGCGGTGGTGTCCATCACGTTGAGGCGTTGTGAGATGCACTCGTGGAAGGTGACGTTTTGGTAGCGAACGGCGTCCGGGTTTTTCCTGGGATCGGAGTCATAGACGCCGTCCACTTGGGTGGCTTTCAGGATGACATCGGCTCCCATTTCGCTGGCTCGCAGGGCGGCGGTGGTGTCGGTGGAGAAGAAGGGGTTACCGGTACCAGCGGCGAAGATGACCACTTTGCCATCGGAGAGTTGGCGTTCGGCCCTGCGACGGATGAATGTTTCCGCGACGTTTTTCATTTCGATGGCGGATTGGACGACACAGTTCACGCCGTGGTGGGTGAGGGCGCCCTCGAGGGCGAGTGCGTTCATGACGGTGGCGAGCATGCCGACGTAATCGGCGGTGGCCCGGTCCATGCCGCGGGCGGAGGCGCTGGCTCCGCGCCAGAAATTTCCGCCACCAACAACGATGCCCAGTTCGAGTCCGGAATCCACGGCCTCGCGGATTTCCAGAGCGATGCGATCGACGATTTCAGGGGAAATATTGTCGCGGGAGCTGGCTCCGCGCAGGGCTTCACCGCTGAGTTTCAGGATAGCGCGCTTGAAGGGACGTGGATCTCGGGGACGTTTGGGCATGGGATGTGGTGGCTGGCAGATGAAACCAGATTTCCCCCCATCTTGAAAAGGCAAAACGCGGATTCAGTTTTCCGGAGGTGCGACTTCGCCGATCACAAAGTTGGCTCCGAGTTCGCGCAGGTTGGTTTTTGCTTCGTCGGCACCTTCGATGACCAAGGTCACCGAGAGAGGATTGCTTTGGGGTGCTTGATAGACCTCGAGCGTTTTCCGGATGGCCACGATGGTAAGTTTCAGAATTTGGCGCGCGGTGAGGTCGATTTCAGGCGGGATAGCGAGTTGAGAGACATCGATTCGGACCGTCAGGCCATTGGCGGTCATTTCTCCGTTGATGCCGATTTTCGCGATGACCAGCAGGTTGGTTTCCTGGATTTTGTAGTTCGGATTGTTGGTGGGAATCAGATGCGGGCTGCGGATCGCATCGATCAGGACCTCTGGAAATGCGCCGGTCATGGCCATGGGGCGAGGCATCACGCAAGCTTGGAGAGCCTCGCCGGTGTCCGAGATCGCCTCGTCGCCATCGGTGCCGTGGAGGCTCAGGGGCTCGAAGACTGGGACGACCATGATGGTGGTGGCAGCGGCTGGGATTTCCAGCAGGCAAGCGGCGCACAAGGCGGCTAGCAGGGTTTTCATGGCGGAATACTGCCATTTGTGCGGGGTGATGGCGAGAGGAAAGGAATGCCTCCGCACGGCCGACGCGTGAAAAAAGATTTCAGCGAAACGCAGAGATGCAAAGGTCGCAGAGAAAAGCGCTGAGATTGTGGGGGCATTTTGAGTCCCATGACAATGCATTCATTTTCCTCCGCGAAGTCCTCTGCGCTCTCCGCGATCTTCGCGTTTCGATTCAGTCTAAAGATGCGTCGGCCCTGAACGCCTCTGCGCTTGCCAAGGGGGGATTTCGGGCTTGTCATGGCGTATGGATTCTTTGGAAAAGGCGCGGCGGGTGATTGAGATGGAGATTGACGGTCTGCGCCGGATGTCGGGCTTGCTCGGGGAAAGCTTTGTTGAAGCGGTCGGGATTTTGCGGCAAACGGTGAGTGGCCGTGGCAAGGTGGTGGTGGTGGGGGTGGGGAAATCGGGGAATATCGGCCACAAGATCGCGGCGACGCTCAATTCGACCGGGGCGACTGCCGTGGTGCTGGATTCCCAGAATGCGCTGCACGGAGATTTGGGCCTGCTCTCTGATGGCGATGTGCTGCTGGCGCTGTCTTACTCGGGGGAAACCCGGGAATTGCTGGATTTGCTGCCATTTATCAAACGCTTTGATGTGAAGGTGATTGCTTTGACTGGCAAGCCGGACTCCACGTTGTCGAGGATGAGTGAGGTCACGCTGGATACTTCAGTGGAGCGTGAGGCGTGCCCGTTGAATTTGGCTCCGACCTCATCGTCCACGGCGATGCTGGTGATGGGCGATGCGCTGGCGATGGTTTTGCTGGAATCACGGGGCTTCACCGAGGAGGATTTCGCACGATTTCATCCGGGAGGATCGTTGGGGAGGTCCTTGCTGACACGTGTTTCCGACATCATGCGAACGGATACCGCGCTGCCAACGGTGCTGGAAGATGCGGATGTGTTTGCGGCGCTGGACGCGATGAACCGCAGTCGTGCCGGGGCTTGCTTGATCCTCGATCCGGATGGCGGTTTGGCCGGGATTTTTACTCACGGGGATTTTGCGCGTGGGTTCCGAATGGATCCGCTGCTGGGTGGGAAACCAGTGGTCTCGCTCATGACTCGCAATCCGATTGCCGTTCGATCCGATGCGTTGGCGGTGGAAGTTCTGCGGACGCTGGGGCAGAATCGTATCGATGATATTGTGGTGCTTGATGCGGCGGGAAAACCTGTGGGTTTGATCGACACCCAGGATTTGGCACGGCTCAAAATCGTGTGAGTTGATCGATTTGCAATGCGTTTGCCATGGGCGAGGAAGGGGACCATTATCCGCCGCATGGCAGATGAAAAACGCTTGGGGTTGCTGGCTAGGGCTTTATCCTTGGTAGGCATGGTGAGTTCATGGGGGCTGATTTTGATCGGCGTGCTGTGGGCCTTCGGCGCGCTATGGTTTGATTTTCCCTTAGCGGTTTTGCGGCCGTGGGTGGCGGCGATATTCGGGGTGGTGGTGGTGCTGACGGTCATTTTGGTGCGGCCTCAATGGAGAGCGAAGCTTGGCATTGCGCTGGGAGTTTTGCTCGTTTTGCTGTGGTCGCTGACGCTCCAACCGCGGCAATATCGCGATTGGAAAACCGAGGTGGCCGTGATGCCGCGGGCGACGATCGACGGGGAATTCGTGACTCTCTATCAGGTTAGGAATTTCGAGTATCGTTCGGATAAGGATTTCACGCCGCGGTATGAAACGCGGCGGGTGGACCTGCGGAATCTCCGCGGGGTGGATGTGTTTCTCAATTACTGGGGTTCTCCCTACATGGCACATCCGATCATGTCCTATGACTTTGGAAAAGACGGCCGCGTGTGTTTCAGTATTGAGACCCGTCCTGAAAAGGGCGAGGCGTATTCCGCACTAGGTGGGCTCTACCGTCAGTTTGAATTGATCTATGTCGTCGCCGATGAGCGGGATGTCATCGGGGTAAGGAGCAATCACCGCGTGGGGGAGGATATTTATCTCTATCGACTGAATGATTCGTCCGTTAGAGAAAGCTTTTTGGAATATGTGCGGGCGGTAAATAATCTTCACGAAACCCCGCGCTGGTATAATGCCGTCACGAACAACTGCACCACTGCGATCCGCCAGCACCGGGCGGCATCCGCGCGGATGCCATGGGATTACCGGTTGCTTGTCAACGGATTGGGAGATCAGCTTTTCTATGAGCGGGGAATCATCGATACGTCGCTGCCATTTGCCGAGTTGAGAGCGCTATCGCGGGTCAACGACCGAGCAAAAGCGGCGGGCGATGCGCCGGATTTTTCCGGGAAAATCCGGGAGGGATTGCCGGGGATGGATGCTGCCGAGTGAGCGAGATG
>CAYRLT010000171.1:0-3111 GCA_964425095.1 uncultured Luteolibacter sp. | reverse complement strand
GTATTTCTCACCCGGCTTTGATCATGGGGTCTTCTGGCTTGGCATCGGCAATCACGGCGGCGGCCCGACCAAGGAACATCTCGCTCGCATCGCCGAATTGCAAAATGACCCGACGCTGCCCGTTCTCAAGTTCAGCACCGTGCGCGAATATCTGGCGGAGGTCCTCGCATCGCCTGCCGCTAAAAATCTCCCGCTTCACGAAGGCGAACTCCAGCACCACGCGCGCGGATGCTACGCCGCATGGGGCGACATCAAACAGCTCAACCGCACCGCCGAACGCCGTCTCGTTGCGGCGGAGACCGCGAGTCAATGCGCCGGCATCGACAAGTCGCTCGAGCCCGCGTGGTGGTCGCTTCTCTTCAACCAATTCCACGACATCCTCGCCGGCACCTGCACGATCCAGACTGCGCCCGAGACACGCAACCGCTTCGGCGCGGCGATCGATGCCGCCGATGACACCCTGCGGCATGCAGTCCACCGCATGGCCCGCCGTGTCGACACGAGCAACCTCAGCGGCAACACGCTCTTTGCCTTCAATCCGCTTCCATGGGCGCGCGAAGTCGAAGTGACGCTGGATACTTTCACCCAACCGCACGGTCGCGAAAAAATCACCCATCTCGTTTCCACCGACGGCCGGCGCATCCCGATCCAGTGGCTCGCCGCCGATTCCAACTTCGGCCCGCATCTCATGCCATGGGGCAAACTCTGCGCGCGACTTCAGCTGCCGGCTTCGGGCTACAGCACCTTCCATCTCGGACTCGAACCGGTCGCCGCCGCCCCGAAAAAAATCAAGGCACTGCCCGCACCGAAAAACCCCGTGCGCCTCGTCGTCCTTCCCGATCGCAGCGACACCTGGGGCCATGGCGTGAAGGCATTCTCCGGAAAAGCGAACGCGATTCCACTCGGTCGTGGCAAGCTCATCGAGCAAGGGCCATGGACCACGATCGTCCGCCACAGCGCCGTATGGAACCGATCATCGATCCAGCTCGATGTCGTCGCACGCGCCAAAGAAGCGGCACTGGAACTGCGACTGCGCATCAACTGGCAGGAACCCCGCAGCATCCTGCGCCTCGAGTGGCCCACCGGCATCGAGGAGGGCGAATGGATAAGCCAAACGATTGGCGGACACAGCACCCGCAAGGCCGATGGCGATGAGCAGCCCGCACAAAACTGGACCGCCTTTGAAAAGGGCAAGCGCGCCGCCGTTCTGGTGAATGATGGCTCCGGCAGCGTCTCGGCACGCAAGGATATCATCTCCACGATCGTGGCCCGCTCGACGCCTTACGCCGAGCACGAGCCGATGCCCCATCCCGATCTTCCGGAAACCCCATACACCGATCAAGGTTGGCAGGAGCGCCGTTTCTGGACGCTCAGACTCGATGGCGAGTCACCGCTCGATGCGGCCGATCGCGTTGCCGCGTCGCTGCTCACCGGTGCCGAGACGATGCTCGATTCCTGCCATCCGGGCGACTGGCCGATGGAGCGGAGTTTCTTCGCGATCGAACCCGCCGAAGTGAACCTGCTCTGCTTGAAAAAATCGGAAACCGGCAAGGCATGGATCGCGCGTCTGCACAATCCGACGAAGCGAAGCTTGAAGGCCACTGTGCGCGTCGATGGTTACGCCAAGCCCGCGACGATCCAGTTCAAGCCTCACCGCATCATCACGCTTGAGATTGCAGCCGCCACCAAAGCGAATGCCAAAGACACCCCGAAATGGCACGAGCTTGATCTCAACGAAAATCCGATCATTTCCGAATTCTGAGCTCTTTCTATAAATCATCACCCAAAACAACCAGTGACCATAAACCAACACATTTGCCCCAACCCTTCACTCGATGCTCTCCTGATATCGCCGTCCATCATGGACGATCCCTATCCGATTTACCGTCAACTCCGTGAAGAGGAACCTGTATTCTGGAGCGACAACTGGAATGCCTGGGTGATTAGCCGGGTCGACGATGTGGCGGAATCGCTCAAGGACAAGGAGTATCTCTCCAATGAAAACCGTCAGGGTCTTCTGTTCGATGGCGTCACTCCTGCGGAGCGCGAGAAACTGGCGCCGCTACGCCATTACTTTGCACAGAAAGATGTGATTGGATCGGATCCGCCGGATCACACCCGGATGCGCGCCCTGGTGCAGAAGGCATTTACCCCGAAAACCATCGCGACCCTGGAGCCACGGATCAGGGCCTTGGCCAAAGACATGATCAGCGCCGCCGCGGTCAGCGGCCGATTCGACTTCATCGATCAAGTCGCGCATCCCCTGCCTGTGGTGTTGATTGCGGAAATGTTGGGGGCTCCTCCGGAGGATCGTGATCTTTTCAAGCGCTGGTCCAGTGATATTCTTGCGTTCCAAGGCACGGGAAGAACCACCTATGAAGCTGCAGATATTTCCCAGACCGCTCTTCTCGAATTGTTCGATTACATGAACCGGTTGATCGGCCAGCGCAGGACCGATCCGAAAGACGATGTGATCACCGCCCTCGCTTTTGCCGAGGAGGGTGGATCCCGATTCACCCGCGACGAATTGCTTGCCACCTGCAACACGCTTTTGACCGCCGGCCATGAGACCACCACCAACCTCATTGGCAACCTGATCCATCTTCTGATGTCCCATCCCGCGCAGTTGGCGGCGCTCAAGGAAAATCCGGCGCTCATTGGCCCGGCCATCGAGGAAGCACTTCGCTTTGAGGCACCGAAGCAGCGCAATTTCCGTAGGGTAAAGAAAACCCATCTTTTCCGTGGAGTCGAATTTGCCGAAAATGAAATGGTCTTCCAGTTGATCGGCGCTGCAAACCGTGATCCGGACAATGCCAGTGACCCGGATGTCTTCGACATCACACGCCCGAAAATCGATCACCTTTCATTCGGTTATGGCATCCATTTCTGCCTCGGCGCGCCTCTGGCACGAATGGAGGCACGCGTGGTGCTGGAGACGCTGTTGGAATCCCTTCCCGACGCGCGCATGGTGCCCGGCAGCCTGCAATGGCAGGAGCGCGTTCAGTTCCGGGGCCCGAAAACACTGCTCCTCGAGGGAAACCCGAGAGACTGACAACCCTTCTGACAATCCAACTAACCACACTACCATGAACCGACGCGAACAAGTCAAAC
>CAYRLT010000170.1:0-7614 GCA_964425095.1 uncultured Luteolibacter sp. | reverse complement strand
TCCCGGCACGGTCATCGTTGCTCATCCGAGCAAGCCACGGCTTTACATTGCTCCGGTCCGTGAGTTCAAGGTGGGCAAACATCCCGGAGCCGTGGTGACGCTGGATAAAGCGGGCGCGTATGTGAAACACGAACCCATGGTCCTGAAACACGGGAGCGCCTATCTGGCCACGGATCGCACGGGACGATTCCTGCTTTCCGCAGACTATGACAAAGGTCATGTCGATGTGTATCCGCTGAACGAATCCGGCATGCCCGGCCCCTGGCTTACGGGGCTCGACGAAGGCCGGCTCTACGCCCATTGCATTCTCCCCACGCCGGACAATCGCTTCATCTACATTCCCTATGTCAAGGAATCTAACGCATTGTTTCAATATCGTTTCGATGCGGAGTCCGGAAAACTGACACCGCTCGAGCCGAAGAATGCCGGCCCGCCTGCTGGCACAGGACCGCGTCATGTGGCTTATCATCCGAAACTTCCCATCGCCTATTTCAGCAACGAACAGCACCTGGGTGTTTCCGTTTATGACATGGAGGCATCGGGGCAGGTGAAAATCCGTCAGGTGTGCGACGCGGTCGATGCCAGCGTGGTGAAAGAAGGTCTCACTTCATCAGACATCCTCATCACGCCGGATGGAAAATTCCTCTTTGCCGGCATTCGCGGGCACAACCGCGATTTCGACTGGGTTTCCCGTTATCAGGTCTTGGAAAACGGCGAACTCAAACATCTCGGACTCACGCCCGCAGACAAGATTCCCTGGGGTTTTGCGCTGTCACCGGATGCGAAATTCCTGATCGTATCGGCCTTTAAGGGAGGTACTCTGACCGCATACAAGATCGGCGCTGAGGGAGAATTGACCAAGGCCGGCAGTCTGCCATGCGACATGGAAATCCTGACGATCACGACTCGATAAGACATGTCCGCCGCCATGCCGCTCCGCAATCTGCCCGGCTTGGATCGGCTCAAGGCTGCCTCCATCCCGGCACGGACTCCGCCACCGCCGTCAACGGCAGGCACAACCAAGGACTCCTCGAACTCACCGTCCCCCTCAAGCGGGGTTGCGCGATGGTTCAGTTGATTCTTCCAAAGTAAGTTTCTGGCGAGGCTTCGCCTTAGACCCAAGACGCAAGACTTTAAGACTCAAGACGAAGAATTTGATCCAACCACAACGTCTTTCACTCTTCAATGACTCTAGCAATCGACCATCAATCATCATATGATTCTCAAGACGCCCATACGTCCATCTCCTTCCCTGCAAAACGATAACCTCATGCACGCGACTTCATCTCTCCTGTTAGTCACCCTGTGCTCCGCCACTGCCTTTGCCGCGGAACCTGCCGCGTGGACGGTCGCCTCACCGGACAACAAGCTGGCGCTGACTTTCACGCTCGGCGAGGATCATCACTTGAGCTACACCTTCCGCGCCGATGGCCGCGAACTCATCGCCAAGTCGCGGGTGGGCTACGAGACCGCAGGAGTCACTGAAAAATCCCGCCACGCCATCGACTCGGCATGGAAGCCGCTGTGGGGCAAGCGTGCCGTGGTGCCGGAACGATTCCGCGAGTTGGTGCTCGATTGCAAGACCTATCAGCTGGAGGCCCGCGCCTATGATGACGGTGTCGCGTTTCGCTATGTCGGAGGCAGCGGCCCCGAAGGCACGGATTTCCAATTCGCCGGCGACCGCCTCCGTCAACTACCGCGCCAATTAGGAAGCTTGCCGCGCCCCTTCTCGCAATGCCCGCACGCCACGCTTCCGCTCCGGTCTCGGCACGGCATGTGAATCGTATCTATTGCCCTTCGATGCCTTGGCCGCGAACCTGCTGGAACTGAGCGAACAGGTGAATGTCTCAGCAAGGACCCGGGATGGACCGCGCGGCGCGAGATGTTAGCGAAGTTCTTGCGGCTGACGGACCGAGGCACCGGCTGACGCCGGGCGGATTTATTTTCATCAGGCAACAGGTGTGCGCTTACCCGCATTTGTGGGTATTGCGGGAAAATGCAATCCGCCCAATTCTCACCTCGACTGCGGGCCTTGCCTGTTGCCCGGCCGCCGGAACTCCCGCCAAGCGCCTCAAGCCACCGCAGCCGAAATCCCAAACCACCAACCACTTCATCCCTTTCCGGAGTTAATGGGATTTTCTCCGGGATTCAGGGGCCGCCGTCTGGAGGGACGGCGGCCCCGCACATCCTTCACACCCCCGGGCTGCACCTGCCAGACTTCCTGGCGTTCAAGCTGGTGGGGCAGTTGTTGGCGGCGAAACGCGACCTGCGGCTGGAGCAGGAACTTAAGAAGCTCGACGGTTTCGACGTGCTCATCCTCGACGACATCGGCTACGTGCAGCAAAGCCGCGAGGAAATGGAAGTGCTCTTCACGTTGTTGGCGGAACGCTATGAGCGACGGAGTTTGCTCATCAGTTCCAACCTGGTGTTCAGCCAGTGGGACCAGATCTTCAAGGACCCGATGACCACCATGGCGGCAATCGACCGGCTGGTGCATCGCTCCATCATTCTGGAGTTCGACGGAGCGAGCCAGCGGGTGAAGAAGGCGGGCGAGAAAGTCGGCGAGAAAGCGCCAAAACCGGAAGTCGGATAGCCCGGCACGAATCATGGGGCTGCCGCCCCAAACCCCGCCGAGCTGAGGCAGCTCGACCCCATTTGTTTCCCCCTAAATCCCCAAGGGGACTTCTCCCTCCCGTCCCCCAGGGGAGCGGGGGGATACCTTTTCAAGACCCTAATTCCACTCGTCAGACGTGGGTAATTTTAATTGTCGCTGGACAAGCCCTCCGGCACAGGCAGTCTCTCCCGGTGAGGCTCAAGGAAACCCATGTTATCGGCACCTGCAACTATGCCAACTTTCCCAAGAACTCTTATACTTTCCCGCGGCACCCCGATATAGTAGATAATTGCGGCCACAGGCGTGGCTGGCTCTTCGGGTTCATCTCAAATCAAATACCAATCTTCCACCAAAAGTGATCGGCAGGTGGATGGACTCATGATGGCACTTGGCTTCGCGGAAATTCCGTTCTTCAGCATCACGGCACTCGTTGCGGACGAGGCCGTGAAGGCGGCCAATGTTCGCCTGCTCGGCATCGAAACGACGGGCAACGAGAAATTGTTGATCAAGCTCGAAGGAGACATCGCCGCTGTGGAAACCGCGCTCGCCATCGCCGGGAGGCGAGCGGGGGAGTTGGGGGCGACGGCTGTGGTTCGCTGTATCGCCAACCCTGACGCGGCAATGGCGGGACTGATTTGTTTCCCCAACGCGGAAAATCGACTTTACGGCGGGCGCGACCAGTTTTTAGCCACCGATTACCCTCAACCTGAAAACCATGATATGAACGCAAAACAAGAAGCCTTGGGTATCCTCGAAACGCAGGGACTAACCGCCATTCTCGAAGCCACGGACGCGATGCTGAAGTCCGCCAACGTCACGCTGGTTGGCAAGGAGAAGATTGGCGCGGCCTACGTCACGGTGATCGTCAAGGGCGATGTTGCCGCCGTAACCGCCGCCGTGGAAGCGGGCGCGAAAGCCGTGGGCTCGCTGGGCAAACTGGTTGCCGCACACGTCATCGCCCGGCCGCACGAAGATATGGTCGGGCTGATGCCGAAGTGACGGGCGTCTTCGTCTGCACGGCGGCGGCAATCACTCCACCAGCGGCCACTACAGTCGCCGGGCGCTTTACTTCGGCTCGCGGTAGTCTGGAAAAGCCATCACGCGGGGGCTGCGTTTCGCCTGATCCCCGATGACGAAGACCAGCAGGCGGGAGCGGGGATCATGGAGCCACTTGGTCTGGCAGATCGGCCGGTAGTTCTGCTCGCCGGGCATCCGGTAGGCGAGCCTCACTCCATAGTCGGTGGTGCCATTGGCGGGTGGATCGAGAATCACGCGGGACTTCGCAGTCATGCTGAGTTTCTCGGAGCCGACGAGGCCGGCGATGGTGTTTGGCGTGAAATTGAACCACATCATTTGACCTGGACCGAGGCGATCGGAGGCGGCGTTGATGACCTGCATTTGGACGGGAGCCACGGTGTTGGCGGGATCGTGGGCGAGGATCAGATAGATGTCTCCGGTGGTTTCCGGGACATCCGCACTGGGAGCCCCGGCGGGAATGGCGGCCGCCTCCGCCGGGCGGGTGGAGAGCATGCGCAAGCGGATGGCTCCGGCCGGGAGCGTGTAGATGCGCGAGAGGTTCATGCGCGGCAGTTCCACCTCCTGCGCGGTGGTGCCGTCGAAGAGGATGAGTTTCGACGGCGCGTCATCCGGGGCATCAAGGAAAAGAATCCGGCAACTGCGGGTGGCGGTCGGCTTGGCAAAGAGCAGGCCGGGAAACAAGCAGAGGATGAGCAGGAGGCGCATGGGATGGCTGGGGTGATGGAAACGGGAGAACAGCCAAAATGGGATCAGACCTCGCTGGGAGCGAGCCACTGGAACGAAATGATTTCGAAACGGCGGCCGAATGTCTTGTTTACGGCTTTGGTCGGCGGGGTGGTGATTTCCGGCAGGTCGCCGGGATCGACGAAGTCGCGCGTGCGGCGGACGGTGGCTTCGCAGACGGCCCGGGCGATGATTTTGCCTTGGCCGTCGCGGGCATCGCCGTAGGCACGGATCTTGAAGGTGTCGTCACGGGCGGAGAGTATGGGTGCCAGCGGCCGGAGCACGTCGGCCTGGCGCGTCCAACCGGGTAGGCCGTATGCCAACTTGCCCGCGCCGGCGGCGGGGAATTGGTATTGGGCGAGATTCGCCATTGGTGGCACGGCAAGGGCATCGGGAATGTTGTTGGCGGTGAGATAGGATTCGATCGCGGCGTAGGGGCTGGTGGACTGGGTTTTGGCAAGTTCGTTGAGGGCGGCCTGGATGGTGCCGGCGAGGGCGAGGTTGCCGGAGGAGAGCTGGCGGTTGACGAATTCCGCGAGCGAAAGGAAGGGGCCGCGGGCGCGGACCTGCTTGACGATTTCTTCGGCGAATGCGTCCAGCAGCTTGCCGTCGAGAACGCGATAGCCGGTGAATTCGGTGGCGTCGGCGAAATTGCCGGAGCTGCCCGCGGTGCCGGCCGCCGTGTCACCGGCGATGCTGAAACGGGAGAACGCGTAATCCGTGTTTCCTGACAAGCCGATGTCCCAATTCCCGCCGGATTCCCTGATATGGGGAATCTTCTGGTCGCGAGCGTGACCTAGCAGCGCCCGCCAGGCGGTGACCGAGGTGGAGTTCACATTGAACATGCCCTCGACTTCGAGACGCGAGGCAATCGATTTCCAGGAGGCGGTGGGGCTGACATAATCATTGTAAAGCTGGTTGGCGTTGGTCGGGTTGGCGGCGGCGAGCGCCTGGTCCGCGGGGATCGGTTGATAGGCGCGGTTGCCGAGGGGCGTGCTGCCGCTGACGAAATCGGTGAACACCTGCTGGAGATTCCGGCCGGAAGTGGGGTCCGGGGCCCCGAAGGCGGTGGGGTCCGGGGCGATGGAGGAAAAGAACCAGTCGTCGAAAAGCAGGTGGTTCGCGCAGTAGGAGTCGTCATACTGGAGGTTGGTGGCGAGCGCCGACTCGGCGGAGTTGACCACGGCATTGGCTGGCAGCAGCGGGCTGGCGTCCGAGTTGCCGATGAGGTTGAAAGCAAACGGCGGGATCGGGTTTTCGTAACGGAGGTCCCAATGTTGCAGCTCGCCAATGGACTGGAGCGGGCGTGTCGGCAGTTCGGCGATGACGCAGCGGGACAGGCCGTCGGACTGTTGGAAACCCGTGACGATGTAGCCGCGATTGGAGTCGTCCGCATTGGGCAGGTAGGTGTCGCCTCCAGGGCTGTGTTTTACGAAGCTGAAGTCGAACGGTGAGTTGACCGGATGTCTGGTGCCGCCGTAGTTGTGCCGGATGGCGGATTCCGCGAGATCCTGCCCGTCGCCCATGGCGGTGAAGTTGACCAGCGGGCTGGATTGCACGAAGCCTTTGGCGGGGAAGTTGGTGTTGCTGGCCATGCGCGCGCCGAAGACGGCGGACATGAATGGCGCGGGGTTGGTGGAGCACTGGCTGAGAGTTCCCTCGGCGAGTTTGGTGAGCGGTTTGTAGATGGCATTGGCGACCTTCTTGGAATTGACCATGCGATAGGCCAGGTACTTGTTGGATGAGATTTGTCCCGATGCCACGGTTCCATTCACGATCATGTCCAGACGGACACCGACCCCCGGGACCAGATCCTGGTATCGGGTGTCGAATTTGGCATCCGCCTTGATGGTGGATGACGGGGGGAGAACGAGCGGATTCCCGGTGTCATCGAGAACCGGTAAATAGTGTCCACCGCGGCTGCGGTATCCGGGATCCATGTCAAGGACGGTGCCGGCCGCCACCGGGGTGGCGGACTTCGGGCTGAAGATTCGGGTTTCGCCGGGTTTCAGGATGACCCCGGCGACGATGCGATAGATTAGGTCCGGTGCTTGCGAAAGTGGCGGAGAGTTGCCCGCTACGTCAGAGGCAGTCAAGAATCCCTGCGTAAGGCGGTGGAATTGGGTGTTGACCTTGCCGTTGATGGTGTAACAAAGGGCGGGGGGCAGAGGGTCCGGAAAATGGAACGCCAAGGCAGGCGCGGAAATTTGCACATTGTAGGGGTTCCAGAGAGTGATGACGGGCGTAAGCAACAGGCGCGGCTCAAGATAACTGGCAGGATTGGCAGGTTGGCCGGCGGGCGGCGGCGGCGGGGCGCCCGCAAAATGACTGAACACCCATTGGATGCGGGCCATGACCGGCAGGATGCGCACCTTGTGAAGGTAGTTATAGCTGTTGCCGTTGCTGACATCATCCCATCGATAGGCTTGCCACGGGATGCTGGAGAGTCCGGACGACGAGACTTTCCTATAGAACAGGGCGTAATCCGCGAAGTTGTCCCAACTGGTGACCGGTCCGTGCTCATAAATCGGGATGGTGTTTGCGGCGCGGTAGGCTGCCCATGGGTAGAACATGGACTTCTCCCTGACGGGATTCTTTGAGCTTGGCTTGTTGTAGCCGAGATCCTTGTCCGGCGTCACGCGGAACAGCGGCAGGTTGGAGCTGGGCTGGGAAGTCCATTTCTCCGTGAGCAGCGAGAGATCCTTGCGCCAACCACCTGTGGCGGTGTTGGTGAGTAGGCCGACAGATACAGCGGACAGATCGTGGAAGCATTCGGCCGAGATGGGGAGGGTGGCTTTGGGGGCGATGAGGTCGCTCTGGCGCAAGGAGACGGCCTTGGAAGCGTCCTTCAGAAGCGCATCCATCCGGAATGGCGCGGGATCGGCCACCGCGTGTGACTTGGCGTTGACCGCCCAGCGTGCCGCGCTCTCCGGCGCCGGGGTCTGGGGATGTGGCAGGCGGGCCTTTTGGTTTTCGCCTCCGACCCACCAAGCAAACGCACCCCGGTTGGCTCCGGCCGTAACCGGTGAGGGGGGCAGGTTGATTTGCAGTTTCGCGCGGTCGGGACCATCACCCACGGAACCGGTGCCAACGAGGATCGCCTTTGCCGCCGCCGCCGTGGTGTCGGGCACGGTGGCGGAGGTGGTGGTTTCACCCGAGACCAACCACGCAAGGAATCGCTCCTTCTTCTTCACCACGTAGTCCCCCGGCGAAACCGGGCGCCCGGCGAAATTGCCGGA
>CAYRLT010000169.1:0-2216 GCA_964425095.1 uncultured Luteolibacter sp. | reverse complement strand
CTTTCCATTTTTCTGAGCGTGGACGCACTTCTGTGCATGGCGAATTCCAATTTCGAGCTTTTCAGAGAGAGCGTATTACTTCATTGCCGCCAGCCTTGAACTCCATCCAGCGCCAGTAAGGGCTCCAGTAAAATCCAATTGGAGGGACCGTGGAAGTCAACTGACGACCAAGTGGAGACCAACTGAAGCGATAGTTCTTGCATACCGCAAAGGTCTATGAGACACACTGCTCTTAACTGGGGAACGAGCGTAGAGGCTTGATCTGATTGAAGATCGAGGGGCTCGAGAGACAGCGGAATGAGAGAGAGTCCCTGTTCAATTCCGCCCCCAGCCACCACCTCAAGTACAGCCTATGAATCCAAGGTTTTCTTTCACTGGCACCCCCGCCAACGGGCCGAGGCAAGACATTGCAGGAAGAAAGGCCGGGCGATTCATAACCATCCTTCCGGGGCGCTGCTACTCAAGTACTAGTCTAGTGTCCCCGAAATGAATAGACCTATTGTGGATTGCTTTTTCGCTGACGCGGCTGGGTGCAACCCGGTTTGAGTTGCTCCAGTTTCGCGCGGGCACGCGCGATCTTGGTCACGATGTTCTCGACAGTTGCCGTCCAGACGAAGGGCCGGGGTGACTCATTCCACGCCGCCAAAAACACCTCGATCGCTTGGATCAGGTCGGGCACGCTCACAAAAGCCCCCCGGCGGATCGCCTTCTGGCTCAATTCCCCGAACCACCGCTCCACCAAGTTCAACCAACTCGAACTAGTCGGAATGAAGTGACAGACAAAACGCGGATGCCGCTGGAGCCACGCCACCACATGAGGTTCCTTGTGCGTCCCATAGTTATCCAGCACCAGGTGCAACGTCAGTTCGGAGGGGAACTCGGCGTCCAGCCGCCGCAGAAACTTTAACCACTCCTGATGTCGGTGACGCGCCTGACATTGGCCAATCACCTTGCCCTCCAGTACGTGCAGCGCGGCAAACAAGGTCGTCGTGCCATGCCGGACATAGTCGTGGGTGAAGGTGCCGCAACGGCCTTTCTTCAAGGGCAACCCCGGTTGCGTCCGGTCCAGCGCCTGGATCTGGCTCTTTTCATCGACACACAGGACCACCGCTTTATGAGGCGGGTTCAGATACAACCCCACCACGTCGGTCAGCTTCTCCAGAAATTTCGGGTCGCGCGATAACTTGAAGGTGCGGTGCAAGTGGGGCTTGAGGTTATGGAGTTGCCAGAGCCGGTTCACCGTGTTCTTGCTCACGCCTTGGGCGCGAGCCAAGGTGCGACAACTCCAGTTCGTCATGCCCTTGGGCCGGGTTTGCAGCGTGGCGGTGATGAGGGCGTCACGCTGGGTCTGATCAAGCACCGGCTTGCGCCCGCGGCCGGCGGCAATCTCCCAAACCGCGTCAATGCCTTGCGCCCCGACCCGCGCCCGCCATAACTCGACAGTGTGTCGGTTGAGGTGCAACCGGTCCGCGAGCGCGCGGTTCTGCTCCCCGGCGATCGCCCCCAGCACAACGTTGCAGCGCAATGCCACCTGCTGCGGGGTTCCATGGGCGCTGGACCATTGCTCCAGTTGGGCCCGATCACTCGGGCTTAACACCAGCGGCGGACTTGATTTGGGCATGCCCCGGCATCATATCAGGTTCCCCCTATGCGTCTAGTTATTTAAGGGACACCAGACTAGGTTATGAGCCGGGAGGTCCGGCATTGCCGGATGAGGAATGGCAGAAGTATCGCCAAGCCGCTCTCAAACTCTTGACCCGGCGAGGTAAAGCCAAGGCCGCTGGTTATCTCGAATCGGGAGGGTTTGTTCTCTTGAATGGAACAAACCATTTCCATGATGAGTTTTGCGTGCTCCATCGAACCACTGCTCTGGATGATTATGATCGCTGGGACGAGATTTCCAGGACACCCACCGAGCGTGCAGCATTTGACGACATCGCCCGGACATTGAATGAAATCGGGCAACATGTGCGATTCATCGGCGTGCAGTTGATTCACGACAACTCACCGGGACCCGTGCCGACTCCTCGCATCGAAAATACCAGCGACGTTGTTGAACGAGCCTTGTTTGATGCCGAGCGGATGGTCACTGATGGAAATCCAGTCAATGCCGTTGATCGTGCGCACACGGCTTTGCATGGGTTCCTGAAACAGATTTGCACTGAAGCGGGCCTCGTTAGTCCCACTGGCGATCCTAGCCTGACCGATCTTGTGAA
>CAYRLT010000168.1:0-2083 GCA_964425095.1 uncultured Luteolibacter sp. | reverse complement strand
GCGGACGTCATTTTCGTTTCCCGTTGCTCTCCACCTCCGTTTTCACGGACGCAGTTACGTTCCACTACCGCCCGGTCAGCGAACCGCGCGGAGGAGGACTTCCACCTCCTTGACATGGCACCCTCACGGGCGCACTAGAGTTGGCTGTCCTCAGCCAACTAGGCGAAGGGGCGGTGGATGGCATTCCGTGCCTTCCGACTGCATCGCGGAACCGGCGAGCTGAGATTGTCGCTATAGAGGGGATATGGAAAGGAATGAGCTTGTCTGGTTTCTGATCCCGGTGGTGATGCTGTTGATATCGGCTGTGATGTGGTGGTTTGGGGAGGCGCAGGAGAAGGCCGAGGCGCTGGCCATGTCTGCGGAGCCAGAGGATGCGTAACAGCGATCAGCCGAAGGCGGGTAACAGGGATGGCGCGGGGTCGCCGCGGAAGTAAGCGCGCACCGCCGCGAGGATGAACTCGAAGGCCGACCGACCCTGCATCGCGCAGGTTCCGACCACGGTCCAGAGGCGTTCGCAGGTTTCCCGGCCCTTTTCGCTGCGCGTGCCTTGTGTGATGCGCCGGTCGATGACGACGAAGCGCACGGCTTGCTCGGCGAGGTTGTTGGTGGGGCCGATGCCGGGCGTGGTGATGAACTCGAAGTAGGCATTGCCGTTTTCGCGGAAGCGCTTGGCCATGTTGAAGACTTCGCGCTTCAACTCCTTGCCGTTGGCGTCCAGGCGGGAGGGCACATCGCGCAGCGCCACCTCCAGGATGCGGTCGCGCGCCTGTTCGAGCGCGCGTTGGAAGGCGAGCGGATCAGTCTCGCCGCATTGGTGGATGACCTTGAACATCGCCTTGACCGCCGCGAGCAACCGATGGCCATAAGCGCGCGTTTCGGCATCGGGCAGCCCGGTCAGGAACTTGATGTCGCGGATCAGATGGGCGATGCAGAACTGCACGGTGATGTTGAAGTCGGTCATGTACTTGTGGTAAGCGGAGAAGTAGTCGCAACCGAGGACGCCGTTGAACTCATCGCCGAGCACATCCAGCAGAACCTTGGAACTGCGGGTTTTGTCGATCTTGAACAGCACGTACATTTCGGCTCGGAACACCCAGGTCCAGAACTTGCCTCCGTTCTCCTTGTGGCCGGTCTCGTCGACGTTGAGCGCATGCTCCAGAGGCAGCCGGTCGAGCATTTCGGCGTAGGGCGCGTCCAACGCGGCGGAAGCCTTGGCGACGACTTTTCGCAGGTAGCCGCGCGAGACGTTTTCACCCATCACGTCGCGCACGAACTTGCGGATCGTGGAGAAGGATGCATGATCGATCGCCTTCATGTAGGCCACTAGCGCGGTCAGGCGCTCCTTGAAGAGACCTTCCTTGACCACGTCCTCCGGGAAGGGGTGGTAGTGGATCTTGCCGCACCTTTCGCACCAGACCGGATAGGAGCGATGCTCATCCTTGAAGACGACAACTTTTTTGATCTCCATCTGCTGAAGCACACGAGGAGGCTGGTCCAGGAAGGTCAACCCGGCGTTGCCGCACTCCGGGCAGGCGTCGAGCCGGTAGTCGTGGAAAGTCTTGATGTCCGCTTCCGGGAAGGCCGGGCGCTCGTGCCGGGGGAGGCCGGGTTGCGCGCCGATCCCCCGTTTCCCTTGTTGCCGCTGTTGTGGCGCGGGGCGTGTGATGTCCGACGACGGGGGCTTGCTGGAGTTGGATGAGTTCTTCGAGATCTGAGCCACCTTGCGCTCCAACTCATCGACCCGCTTCTGCAGCAGATCGACCTGGCGCGACAACTCGCAGATGACTTTGACCACGGCTTCCGGTCCGGCGTGATAAATGGCTAATGCTTGCTCAGGCGTGATCATTGCGCAACGCCTCCTTGAAGTCCTTGACCAGTGGATACAGATACCGAGCCGAACAGGGCGCAGGCCACCGGGCGGCCATGCCGGTCCCGCACGAGGTAGCGTAGGTTTTCGCCGACCGTGTTGCGGTGCCCGAGGTAGTGCTCGTTTGCGAGCAATCCGTTGAAAACCTGCGCGTCATCCCGGCCTGCACCGCGAAGCACAGTGGTGCCGCAGGCAGGCGAGTTCGACGTGACGATG
>CAYRLT010000167.1:0-2509 GCA_964425095.1 uncultured Luteolibacter sp. | reverse complement strand
TGGTCCGCCCCCTTCACGATGATGCATTCGAGTTCAATTCCCTTGGTGGCGGCGATGTCCTGCATCGCCAACGCATTGGCCACGGGTAGCACCTTATCCTGATCCCCATGGATGATCTGAATAGCTGGGCTGTTGCTTTGGACGAGTTCCAAGGGGCTGAGCTTGCGAAGCAGTGTCGGATCTGATTTCCAAGGGACATTGAGAATTCGCTGCATATGCTTTTCAATTTGCTCCAGATCAGATTGCTCCGTAACCAAGAGGGCAGGATCGGAAAAAGAGACCCGAGGATAATACGAGACCATGCAACGAACTTTCACGGGGGCTCCCGGAATGGAGTGGTCGCAGGGGTAATCCTCCTCGTCCCCCAATCCGGTGACTAAGAGCAAGTGACCGCCGGCTGACTCACCGAAAAGAGCTATCCGATCTGGATCGATACGAAACTTTTTGGCGTTTTTTACGAGAAAGCGCAATGCATCCTTGCAATCGGCGACACTCTCCATCACAGAGGTTTTTCCCGGTGAGGCGAGCCGATAGTCGATGCTGGCGCAGGTTATGCCAGCATGATTCAGGTTTCTAATAACATTTGCGATCTGAGGACGGATCATGCCGTATCTGTTTCCGCCAGTCCATCCACCTCCATGGATATAAACAACAAGAGGAGTGGGGCCTTCGGTGTTCTGGAGCGAAGAAAAAAAGGTGATCCAGAGACACTGTCCAGCGGCTTGCTTGTAGAGGATGTTATCGAGCACTCTCAGGTCGGAGGGCATGTCCTGCGGGAGCATACGGGCCTCATCCTTTTTTCTATCAGCGGCAAAAGCGGAAGCCGCCAACCCGATGGCAAGTCCGATATGCATGGCGGCTCTCCAGAGGTCAGCTGTAGTGCCTCTTGATCGGATACCTCCTGTTGAAAAAGCGCTGGGGGTGAGTCTAGGCATTTGGTTATCGGCTGGCAGGAATAAAAACATGTAATATTATGCTGAAAATGTTTTACTTATAAACTCTAAATACAGATATACTGCACGCCATCTAACGGAGTTCAGGATTTTGTTTTAAAGAAACATCCCAGAGCGTGAGGCCGCGGAGATCGCGACCCGGTTGAGGATTTTTAATCACGATGCTTGCAATGTAACCAACTACTATACATGATCCTATGGCGATAGATCCATGGGCAAAAGGATTGACATCCGTGTAGTTTTGCACAATCCAAGTGATGGGGATGCTGGCGAGGGCTCCGATAATGACGCCGACGGAATGGGCTCGGCGGGTGAGCAGACCGAGTGCAAAAACACCGGCAAAGCCGCCGCCCAGCAAGGCGATCAACTTCATAAACTCATCCCAAAGCGAGGCAGCATTTTGCGCGGCAAGCCACGAGGCCATGGCAATGCCGAGCGCACCACAAAGAATAGTCGACCAACGCGCCAACCGGAGACGCTCGAGGTTGGTTGCGTTAGGGCGGATCGCACCTTGAAAGTCAGAGACCACCACGGCAGCAGTGCTGTTGAGAATGCTCGAGAGCGCACCCATCGCAGCGGCAAAAAGACCGGCCACGATCACACCGACCACCCCCGGCGGCAACTCATTGGCAATGAAGTATGGAAAGATGGCATCGTTGGAAAGGCCAGTGGCCAGCCGCTCCGGGTGGGCGCGGTAGAATGCCCAGAGGGCGCTGCCGACAAAAAAGAAGAGCAAAGAGCTAGCGAATCCGATGATATTGCCAAGGATAACAGTCCGCCGGGCGTCGGACTCATTCTTGGCTGAGAGCATGCGCTGCATGAGGGGCTGATCACCGATCTGGATAAAAATCGTGGCAAAGAAGAGCAGCACAAAAACGCCCAGCGTAGGTCGGGTGATGTCGACGCTGACATCCACGAGGTTGAACTTGCCGGACGCGGAGGCTTGGCTAATGACACTGGCGAGACCGCCTTCCAGGCCTGACCCGAGAAACCAAAGTGCCAAAACCACACCGCCGAGCATAACAAAGGCTTGGAGCACATCAGTCCAGATCACCGCCTCGAAACCTCCCTCCAGCGAGTAAATCGTGGTGACGATACCGATCAGGGCGATACTGAGATAGACATTGAGGCCAGTGACAGTGCTAAGCGCGAGTGAAGGCAGGAGCATAACGACACTCATGCGCCCGAAGACCTTAAGGAGTATACCAAGTCCAGCACCTAAGAGTTGCGCACGGCGGTCGAAGCGACTTTCCAAGTAGCTAAAAATCGAGACGACTCCCAGGCGCAGTAATAGATTCACAAACACGAGACCCACAACCACACCCGCAAGAGCTTGGGCAGGAGAGGAAAGAAAAACGCCCCAGTCGGTCGAATAAGTTTTGGCCGGCAGGGCCATAAAGCTGATACTGCTGGTCGCTGTGGCAAAGAAGCTGATTGCGGCAGCCCACCAAGAGATTCGTCCACCCCCGAGAAAGAAGTCGCCAGATGAGTCTCGACGGCGACGGGCACACCACCAACCGACGCCAAGGTTGAGAGCGAAATATAATACGAGCGCG
>CAYRLT010000166.1:0-1657 GCA_964425095.1 uncultured Luteolibacter sp. | reverse complement strand
CGTTTTGGGAGGAACGGAGTCAGGTTTTGAAGGAGCATGTAAAATCCGACCGCCCACATCGCGGCGGCGAATACTTTGCGGAGGACCGGACCAGTCAATCGTGCGCGCATCGCCCCGCCGCCGAGCATTCCAAGGAGCCCGCCTGCAAGAAAAAGTGCAGAGACTGGCATCGGGAAGGCTTGCCCCTGCGCGATGTTTGAGGCAACGCCGGACAGGGAAATAAGAAAAATCACCAATAGCGAAGTGGCCACGGCCCGGTGAATGGTTGTTCCGGTGACATACAGCAAGGCGGGCACAATGATGAAGCCGCCACCAACACCGAAGAGTCCTGAAAGAACGCCGGCAACGGCACCGGCAACCATGAGTCGTGTGTAGCAACCGGGGCCGGGCTTTCCATCGCCTCGAAGAACACAGGGGCCTACAGAATCGGCGTTTTCAGCTTTCCCCACCCACATTCTCCAACCGACGAAACTCATGAGCACAGCGAAGCAGGAGAGAAGGAGTGAAGCGGGAAGGAAGGATCCGATCCAAGTTCCCAGCGGCGCAAAAACCATGCCGCCTAGGGCGAAAACCATTCCCGACCGCAGATCAATGTCCCGTGCCTTCAACCGGAGCATGGCACCAAATCCTGCTGTGGCGCCAACAACTGCCAGACTGAGTCCGATGGCGCTCCGAACTGGAATACCGAGACCATAAATCAACAGTGGCACTGCAAAGATCGAGCCTCCTCCCCCGGTCAGGCCGAGCGAAATTCCCACGACTAAGCCGTAAAGAAAGCCGGACAGGTCGTGGAGAATGGCGCTCATGCAAGAATAGCGCCGTGCGCGTTTTCAAATTTATCCGCCACGCAGGTGACCTCGTAACCATTCCGCGCAAGGAAGGCGCTGGCACCTGTCGCGCGATGCCCAGTTTGGCAATGAACCAAAAGCGGAACCCTCGGAATTTCCGCGAGGCGCGAGCGAAGGCGTGTGTGGGCAAGGTTGTGGGCGTTTCGTATATGTCCGCCTACGAATTCGGTGGCCTTCCTGACATCAAGCGTGAAGGTGTCGCCATTCCCGCCCAACAGTGCCGGCACGGCTTGAAAATCCACGGCCTGGAATTTTGTCATCAGCTCTGCAGGAGCATCGGCAATAGCGGCAGCGGGAAGAAAACCCGCGATGCGGTCGAATCCGATGCGAACAAGTTGGCGAACGCAATCCTGCGCGGCGGCGGCGTCATCGGCGACAATGGCAATCTCCTGTTCCGGAGCAAGAAAGCTGCCTGCGAAATCGGTGAATTTCTCCGGCGGGGTGAAAAGGCTGCCGCGAAGGTGGCCTTCCAAAAACTCCCCGCGTGACCTCGTGTCGAGAACGACAAAGCCCGGCTCGTTCAAGCGAGGAATAATTTCTTCGAGGCACAGCGAACGAGCCTTCGGAAGTTCGACCAGCACGGCAGGGCCGACTTTGTTCACCCTCTTCATATTGGCGAAGTAGGCGGGCGGCTCAGGTTGTCCGCTCAGGATGAAATTCACAAACGCCTCTTCGCTTTCGTTGAGGGCGAGTTTGAGTGCGGGGTTGAATTTCTCCTCGTAGCCAAAGGTGGAATTCGGGATGGAGCCAAGCGCTTTGCCGCAAGCACTCCCGGCACCGTGGGCGGGCAAGACCTGAAGATGGCAGGG
>CAYRLT010000165.1:0-1688 GCA_964425095.1 uncultured Luteolibacter sp. | reverse complement strand
TGAGTGTCTAGCATGCGTCTTTTTTCCTGGCAAACTTTTGTGGCGCAAAACGATTGTTAAATGTCGCATGTAGCCGTAGACAGGTGCTGCTCGAGCAATGTATCATTCGGCACCGGTGGACCATTGGGAGCGTAATGTCTCACATGACTCCGCTATGAAACCGGCCATTTCTTTTTCGCCGCCTTTCCCCATTCCACCCTCGCACATGGAAACCACTCCACTCATTCACTCACCCGAAGAAACGACTCATACTTGTTTGGGAGCACTTACTGCGGGTAGGCTCAATGCCTTGCGCGAAGGTTACCGAATGAGTCCGGCCGATCTGGCTTGCCACAATGCGGTGAGCAATAATCCCGCAAAATCGCTGGCGTTGAATCGCGGTGTGGCGCGCGGGGATGACGGTCATTTCAGCCACCGGGTCCGATCGAAAGGGATCGCCAACCAGAAAAATTCCGGTCGCTGCTGGATGTTTGCCGGGCTCAACGTGCTGCGCCCGCAAATCATTCGCGATCACGGCATGGAAGAGTTCGAGCTTTCCATCGCATACCTCCAGTTCTGGGATAAGATGGAAAAAGCCAATCTTTACCTTGAGTCCGTCATCGAACTACGCGATGCCGACCGTTTAGGTCGTGACTGGGAAATCGTCAACACGACGACCATGGGGGACGGCGGTTGGTGGAATTTCCTAGTGGGGTTGGTGGAAAAATACGGTATCATGCCACAATCGGCGATGCCGGAAACCCACGCCAGTTCACACACCGAGTCACTGAATGAAGTTCTTGGCCGCCTGCTGAGATCCCGCGCGGTCCGGATCCTCGATCTCCACGCGATCGGGGTTGGAGTGGATGACTTGCGTGCCGTGAAAAACGAGGTGATCGCAGAGGTTTATCGTTTGTTGGTGCTTCATTTTGGCGAACCTCCGACTGATTTTGAATGGCGATACCCGCTTAAGAAGAATCAGGGAAAAGAGAATCAAGAGGAAGCCGAATCTCAGACCGCCGAGAATCAACGACTCACTCCTCCCGAGTTCCACACTCCGCTTTCATTCTATCACAAATACGTCAGCCGTCCGCTTGCCGAGTTTGTATGCATCTACAACGATCCGAACAATGAACTGAACCGTCATTATAGCTTCGACCGTGCGCGCAACATCGTTGGCAACGATTGCATGCATTTCGTCAACATCGATGCGCCGGAAATGAAGGAGATCGCAAAGGCCTCCATTCTCGCCAATGAGCCGCTTTGGTTCGCTGTGAACATGGGCTTCGATCAATCGGTGGAGCACGGGCTCATGAAGCATCGCCTGTTCGATTATGAAACCCTCTTTAGTATCGATCTAACGATCAGTAAGGCCGACCGGACGCGTTTCCACGCCGGAGCTTCCAATCACGCCATGGCGCTCATGGGTGTGGACCTCGATGAGGCGGGAAAAGCCCGCAAGTGGTTGGTCGAGAACAGCTGGGGCGAGGAAAAAGGCACCAAGGGATGCTGGACACTCCACGATGATTGGTTTGACGAACACGTTTATACCATCATCGCCCACCGCCGCCACGTCCCGGCGGAAATCCTGAGTCATTTCGATGAAAAAGCCACGGTGCTTCCCGCTTGGTATCCAGGAGCGATGGGAATTCAATCCGATCCGATATCTTTATGAAAGTTTTTCGATTTGTTAGTTTGTCCCGCGTGCT
>CAYRLT010000164.1:0-12887 GCA_964425095.1 uncultured Luteolibacter sp. | reverse complement strand
CCGCAAGGCTGACCATCTCCACCAATGTGGCAAGTTCCTGATCTGAGAGCCGTAAGTGCATTCGTGTGGGCAACAAACCACCTCATGGCCCGGCCCGCAAGCCCACAACACGCAGGCCGTCACACTCCGGGCTTGATCCGGAGGCAAGCATCGCTCAATTTCCCGTTCCGCCCATGCACGAGTAGCTCAGCGGTAGAGCGACCCGCTTACACCGGGTTGGTCGGCGGTTCGATCCCGTCCTCGTGTACCATTTATTTTCAATCAGTTGCGCGCGAAACATTTCCCGCAGGAATTTCCTCCACGGCGGTTCCCTCATACTCGTTGGCGCGGCGTTCATGCCGCGCCTGATGGCGGAAACTCCGGGGAAAAAGCTCTTCTCCGCCGTGGGCAGCGCCACGCAGCTCGACAAAGCAGCGGCGATGAAAGCCGCAGGTGCGGAGTTTCTCACCGTGGGCGTGGGCGACTTGCTTGTGCCCGACAAATCGGAAGCGGAGTTCGAAAAAAGCTGGCGGCAAAATCATCGTTTTTGGCAGCGGCGGCGCGCGGAAAATCCCTAACGGGTGGACGAAGGAAAAAGCGGACTAGCAATTCGTCGCATTGCTCAAACGCATGGCTCCGCTCGCCGAAGCCCACGGTATCACGGTCGCTATTGAGCAACTCCGGGCCGAGGAATGCAATTACATCAACCACATCGGCGAAGGTGCCGCGCTCATCCGCGCCGCCGGCCATCCGAATATCCGCCTGCTCGCGGACCTCTATCACATGGCTGTCATGGGTGACACGCCCGCCGATCTGAAAGCGGCGATGGACGTGGCCGTGCATGTCGAGATCGCCGAGAAAAACGGCCGCACGGTTCCCGGGGTGAATGGCGATGATTTTCGGCCGTTTTTCCGGGTTCTGCGTGAGGCCAATTATCAGGGCGCTCAGCATCGAGGGGAGATGGAACGACGCCCAACTCGTCCCGGCATTCGCGGAGATCGCCAAACAGGCCGGCGAAGTTTGAAGTGCGTGATGGCAGGGGCGGGAACCGAGCCATGCGGATTCCTCCGACGATCTCACTGAGTTTGCTGGCTTTGCGATGAGACAATCCGGATGATCCCCGCATGAAAACATTGTCTCTGCCGCCATCGCCGAATGCCGTGCTATCGCTTGATTTCGATGGGACACTGCACGATCCGGCTTCCGCGCCACCGGTGCCGGCCGGGTTTTTCGAAACGATCCGCCGACTCCGGGAGGATCACCATGCACTCTGGGGCATCAACACCGGTCGCTCGATGGCGCATATGGTCGAGGGATTTCTCGAAAGCAGGTTTCCGTTTTTACCGGACTGGGTGGTCGCTCGCGAACGCGAAATCTATCTTCCGAATGCGATGGGCCGCTGGATTCCGCATGCGCCATGGAACCAACGTTGCGAGCAGGAAATCCATGGTTTGTTCAAGCGTGTGCGCAAGCTGCTTGCCCGCATCCGCCATGAAATTGAGCAACACACCGGAGCCCAATGGATGGAAATGGAAGGCGAACCGGCTGGCTTGATTTCCCGCACGGAGGAGGAAATGGCGTGGATCGTCGAACGCATCGCGCCGATGATTTCGGACGAACCCCATCTCGCATGGCAGCGGAATTCGATCTATCTGCGCTTCGGCCATCGGGATTTCCAGAAGGGTAGCAGCCTCAGTGAAATCGCCCGGCTCCACCGGCTGCCACCAGCGCGGTGTTTCGCAATGGGCGATAGCCACAATGACATGGAAATGCTCGATCCGGCCCACGCCGGAATGACCGCCTGCCCGGGAAACGCGGTGCTTGAAATCCGGGAGAAAGTCACCGCTCACGGTGGCCTCATCACCCGCGGCGTCCATGGCACCGGAGTGATCGAAGCACTGGAACATTATTTCCCTCAAGTATAGTCACGGATGCGGCACGATGAACTGGAGCGCGGAATTCATTCCGCAAGGCCACGCTCTGATATTTCTCGCGGAATGAATTCCGCGCTCGAATTGAAGAGCGACCTCGTTCTATCAAAACGGCGTGGCATAGGTCGCACAGCGGTTGTGCCAACCGGCTTCCCAACGTTTTTCGCCGCGTTCAGTTGGGGAATTGGCGATCCTGCGGGAAAGAATTCGTTTGGCGGAGGCGGCGAATTCTTTGGCGGCGGGAGCCCCGGTTGGAGCGTCTTTCATACCGCCTAACACTTGCAGCAAACCCCAGCCCATGCCCTTGTAGCGTTCGGAGACTTGAGTGCCATCGCCCTTGAAATTTACATAATCGATCAAGGCATAAGTCCCTTGCGGGGTGGTGGCGACTTTGCGGTAGTTCGCCTCGATCCGCGCCTTCTCGCTGGCGGGCGCGGCCGCAAGGATTTTCGGCAGTGCGGCATGCGAGCGGGCGATGATGAAATCCGTCTGCAACGCCACATTCGCGGCTAACCATTTGCGCAGCGCGCTGAGGCGTGGGCCGTTGAAATCTTGTTGGAATTCCGCCTTGGACTTCCATGGGCTGTGCCGCTCCAGCGCGACCGGTGGCGGCGTGGCTCCCTGTTGTTTCGCAAACGCAATGAATTGCGGCCACGTTTCGTTGAAGCGACCGTTAAACCCCGCCGGATACCAGATGAAATGCCCGATGCCCAGCGACGGGAATTCCTCGCCGACGTTCCAGGTCGTCAGGCCGTCCACGCTACCTGCGCATTCGTTCTGCCAGATTTTCCGGCCGATCGCCGCCTTTTGTGAATTGCTTGGATTTCCCGCAACCGCAGCCCCGGCAGTTGGAGCGCCAGACGCGCACGAAGCGAAAAGAAATACCCCGAGGGCGAGGCGACAGACGGCTTGCATGGCAGGATACTAGGTTTAGTCTGCGCTCCACCGCAAGTGCGGTTCATTACCATGTCGCGCATTCCTTGGGATAAAATCTTCACCTTCACGTCCGCCGATCTCGTCAAATTCCTGATCACTGCGGCGATCATCGTGTTCGTGAATAAAATCCAAATCGTCAACGATCGGCTCTCGGCCTTGCTCATCGCGTTGCCGTTTACCTCGCTCATCGCCATGATTTGGATGCATCAGGACCACCAATCGGCAGAACGCGTGGCAAATCACGCCGAAGGCACGTTTTGGTTCGTCCTGCCTACCTTGCCGATGTTCCTGATTTTGCCGTGGATGCTGCGACACGGTTGGGGTTTTTGGGCCGCTCTCGCCGCCAATTGCATCCTCACCATCGGGTTTTTCTGGCTGACCGTTTTTATTCTGCGTCGTTTCGGAATCGACCTGATGCCGAAGTGAATGCCGGAATTCCCGTGAAACCGTCAGGTTTCGATCACATTTGCCAGATAAGGCTTGTCAGAAACCCGGATTCCTGCTTTCACCACCAGCCCGACAATTGTGTCGGTTCTTTCTTCACCTATTTGTTTTGAGCGAAAACGTCCCGCACTTGCTTCCCAAAAACGTTATACCGTTTGAGCAAGTGCGTCCGGATTCGCGATTTCCCGGCTCCACCATGAAAAGCGATCTCCTCGAAAAAGCTGCCGAAATTGTCACCGACCCATTGGTTTTGGTCAATTTGGTTTCCCAGCGCGTCCGCCAGCTCAACAGCGGCCGTTCGCCCTTGATCCCGACCCGTCCGAGCATGGGCGTGGCAGACATCGCCCTCCAAGAAATCATCGAGGGCAAAATCAAACTGATCGTAAAGGCGGCACCTTGAGGTGGTCGCCTGAGGATCTCCCAAAGACGCCATGAGCGCGGAAATCGCCACCAACCGCAAGGCCGGTAGAGATTTCCATATTTCGGATAAATTCGAAGCCGGGCTCGAGCTAAAGGGCACCGAGGTCAAATCGATCCGGGCCGGAAAAGTCAATATTTCCGATGCCTTCGCGAGGGTTGAAGGTAACCAAGTTTTTCTCTATGGCTGCGATATCCAGCCATGGCAAACCGCAGGCGAGTGGTTTCAGCACACGCCCAAACGGCCGCGGCGCTTGCTGCTCCACAAGCGCGAGATTCTCAAACTCGCCAACGCCACCGCCGTCAAAGGTTGCTCACTGCCGCTGCTGCGCATGTATTGGAAAGGCCGGCGGGTCAAAGTCGAGATCGGCGTCGGCAAGGGGAAAACCCACTCGGACCAGCGCCAAGACCTCAAAAAACAGGTCGAACTGCGCGAAGCCCAACGCGAAATGTCCCGCTTCAACGCGAACGCGCGCTGAGAGGCTGTCTGAATATTTCTGAAGGCAGGGACCTATCCTCCGGGAGGTCCTCGAGAATGAGGTGCGAACAATCGACCATGAGTTGATTTTAAGCTTTTTCAGGGTCGCTCGCGTTCTCCCTCCATTCGCCTGACCGCCCGGAATGCCCCGGCTGCTCGTAGCAGCATATATCCTCCGCGAAGCGCATTCCGCATGGCCGAAGGCAATATCGGTCCCTGCCATTTTAAGACAGCCGCTAAGTCTGTGGCTCATTCTTCTTTTGGCTTCGGCTTCACGGGCGGCTCCGTTGGCGGGCGGGAAATCACGGCTCCTGAGTCTGCGTCCCCACCTGCCGGCGGCTTTTTCGCGGCGTGGAATTCGTTATCCCCAGGCATCGTCTCCATGTCCGGCAACCGGAGGCCGTCATTTTGCAACGCCGGGATTTTTGGTTTGGCGGCGGGCTCGGAGATCGCCGCTTGCGCGGGTTTTGGCGCGAGCGGGGATGCGACCACGATCGCTTTGGGCGCGGTGCAGGAAAGCAGCGCCATGACCGGCATCAAGCACGCAAGAGTTGTGATCGTGGGTTTCAGCATGGGAGCCGCCGCAGCAAAGCGATTTGCCGCAGGCCGCGCAAGAGTATAGACGCCGCAGTGCGGGCGCATATAATTTTCTTTCTTTGTTCAAGAAATCGAAACGCGGAGACGCGGAGAGCGCCAAGGACTTCGCGGAGTAAAAATAGGTGAACCGTCATGGGACAATGGGCGATTTCCATCCGTATCCAATTCCAGACCACACAAACTCAGCGCTTTTCTCTGCGAACTTCGCATCTCTGCGTTTCGCTGAAATTTTTTGCGGCGTCAGCTCTGAAATCGGGGGTTGCCGCCGCGGCTCGGTTTTCTGATCCTCACCCGCATGCAAATCAAGTCCGCCGAATTCGTCACCAGCGCCAAAAATGTGGCGGACTGTCCCGCATGGGATCGCGCCGAGTTTGCCTTCATCGGCAGATCCAATGTCGGCAAGTCTTCGTTGATCAACATGCTTTCTAACCGCCATTCGCTCGCCAAGGTCTCCGCCACTCCGGGTAAAACCCGCTTGCTCAACTTCTTCCTGATCAATGAGAAGTGGAGTTTGGTCGACCTCCCCGGCTATGGATTTGCAAGAACCGGCAAGAACGAGAAAATCAATTTCAACGAACTCGTCGGCGACTACCTCGAGCAACGGCAGAACCTGCGCCGGGTGTTTGTATTGATCGACTCACGCCACCCGCCGCAGCGCATCGATGTGTCATTTGCCACTTGGCTCGGTGGAACCGGCGCGCCGTTTTCACTGATTTTCACCAAGATCGACAAACAATCGGCCGCGAAAACCCAGGCAAACATCGCCCTGTTTCAGGAAGCCATCGCACCGGAACTCACCACCACGCCCGACACCCTCATCTGCTCCGCCCAAACCCGCGCCGGCCGGAGCGAAATTCTCGGCATGATCGGCCACGCACTTGGTTGAGCGACGTGGAAAATAGCACAAACATCAAACGACTTCGAAATTAGGGTTTGCCGCAGCGGCAAAGGTTTGACATCGGCCGCCGGAAATCAACATTGGTCGGCATGTACGAAGCTGCAGGAAAAATCAAAGTCATCAACGAAACCCAGAGCTTTCCGAGCGGATTCTCGAAACGCGAATTTGTCGTCACCACCGCGCATGACAAGTTCCCGCAGGACCTGAAATTCGAGATCGTGAAGGACAAGCGCTCGCAGCTCGATGCCTTCGAGGTCGGCCAAGACGTGCAAGTGAATTTCGACATCCGCGGCAATGAATACAACGGCAAGTATTTCGTGAACCTTTCGTGTTGGAAAATCCAAGCGGCCAATGGCGCCGTCGGAAATTCCCGGCCAGCGGCAGCGCCCTCCCGCGCCCAAGGCGGCTCCAGCCCCGAGCCTAACTTGTCGGATCTCCGCAATGACGAGGATTTTGACGACGATGTGCCATTCTGAATCGCCCGCGGAACACGCTAACTTCTTTCGCTTCAATCTGTAGAAAAAACCTCTTCACTTCGATGTCGGATATCCGATGTTCATTGACCGATGTTTAAGCACCGCATCCGCTACCTCTTGATCGTCCCGCTGTTATTGGCGGGGCTTTGGTTTGCTTGGCCAAGCCCGCCGAAGAATGATGACTCGGCGGCGAACCCAAGTTCATCAGCCGCCAAGCCCGGCTCGCGCGCCACACCAGGTTCGGAAACGGATGGCGCAGGAAACACCCGCCCGACCCGCATTAGAGCGCGCCCTTCCGCCGCCAGCGCAGAAACCAGCGCCCGAGTGTCTCGCATCCTCGCCGATGACAAAATCAGCACCGCCGATGCGGCCGTCATGCTTCACGCCTTGGCCGCCGATTCCTCCCTTCCCGTGGCCGATCGTTTGGAGGCGCTCCAGCATGGATTGAACCTCGATATGGCCCCCTTCGCCCGTTTTGCAGAGGCGCCGGACTTGCCGGCGGAACTTGCCGCCCTGTTTCTCGACGCCGTGATCAACTACAACGAATCGCCCGAACTTCAGATTCAGTCCTACCTTGCCCTGATTAACCATCCCGACCCGGAGGTTTCCGCGTCCGCCAGCGACATGCTCGCTTTCATCGTCGAGGACGACCAGCGTGCGGCAGGTCCCGCCACCTTGGTTCAGATGGCCAAACAAAAACTCGCCGATCTCCGCAAGGCCCCGCCCATCACGCACTGACCTTCCCGAAGGCAATTCCTTCGATGTTCCGCATTCTTGCTTCTTGCATCCCGTCGCGCAGCTTATGATGCTCGCCTCATGCGAGTGATGGCATTGACGGGAGGAATCGCTTCCGGGAAATCGACGGTCTGCCGGGTGTTGCGCGAATATCTACCAGCAGTGGTGATTTTCGATTGCGATGCAGCGGTCCACCATTTGTTGGAGGCGGATCCAGAGGTCGCGGCCATCGTGCTGGAGGCCTTCGGCGATCAGGCGCTGGATGCCGAAGGCCGGATTGACCGCCATTTCCTGCGCGGTCGGGTGTTTGGTGATGAGGCCGCGCGTTTGCGTCTGGAGGCCATCCTTCACCCCCGCATCAAACAGGAATGTCTTGATTCCCTCGAAATCGCTGCTACACGGGGCGCGGATCTGTTCATCGCGGATGTGCCGCTCTTCTTTGAAAAGGGCTTCGACTTCGGCCAACACCAAGTGCTCGTCGTCGCTTCATCCCGTGCCACGCAAATCCAGCGGCTCAAGGCCCGTGGCAACTTCGAGGACGATCTGATCGAATCCATTCTCGCCGCCCAGCTCCCGGTTCAGGAAAAAATATCCCTTGCGGATGTGGTTTTTTGGAACGAGGGCCCCCCATCCGTCCTTCGCTCACAAATCCGTCGTTTCTCCCAGGAATTTCTCATGACTCTCTCTCCCGAATCCGAAGCCACCCCGGCTCCATCCGCCGCCGCGGTGATCACGCCCGCCCCGGTTTCCATCGATATCAACCAGTTCCGCCTCAAATCCCTCGCGGAATTGCAGGCGATGGCTGAGGCCTCGCCCGCACGCATCCAAGGCGGCATTCCGAAAAGCCAGTTGGTCTACGAACTCCTGTGTTTCTTCGGCCACGAAGGCAGCAGCCTCGTCTGCGAAGGCGTGCTGGAACAAACCAAGGAAAACTTCGCCATGCTGCGCGATCCCGAACGCAGCTTCCGCCCCAGCCCGGATGACATCCACGTCGGCACCCACATGCTACGCGATCTCGGACTGCGCGTCGGACAACAAATCAAAGTCCGCGTCCGCGCACCCCGCGAGCGCGATAAATTCCTTGCCGCCCACGAGGTGATCGAAGTCGAGGGCCTGCCCGTCGCCGATTTCCAAGTGCGCACCGAGTTTGATAAACTGACCCCGCTTTTCCCAAATGAGCGCATCCATTTGGAAGGGGAGGGGAATGATTTCCTCGGCGTCCGCGCCATCGATCTCATCGCCCCGCTCGGCAAGGGACAGCGCGGCATCATCGTCGCCCCTCCTCGCGGCGGCAAAACCATCCTTCTCAAACAAATCGCCCGCTCGATCCGCGCGAACCACCCGGATGCGGAACTCATCATCCTACTGCTCGACGAACGACCCGAGGAAGTTACCGATTTCGAGGAAACCGTCGGCTCACGCGTCTATGCCTCGACCTTCGATGAATCGCCACGCCGCCACGCGCAAGTTGCGGACCTCGTGCTCGAGCGCGCCAAACGCTTGGTCGAACTCGGCAAGGACGTGATCCTCCTGCTCGATAGCCTCACACGCCTCGCCCGCGGCCATAACTCCGCGATGCAAGGCAGCGGCCCGATCGGCTCCGGCGGCGTCAGCCCGGTCGCTTTGCAGAAATCCCGCAAGTTTTTCGGCACTGCCCGCAACGTCGAAGAAGGCGGATCACTCACCATCCTCGCCACCGCCCTCGTCGAAACCGAAAGCCGTCTCGACGACGTCGTCTTCGAAGAATTCAAGGGCACCGGCAACATGGAAGTCAGACTCGACCGCGAACTCGCCGAGCGCCGCGTTTTCCCCGCCATCCACATCCCGCAGTCCGGCACCCGCAACGACGACCGCCTCTACCATCCGGATGAATTCCTCAAAGTCGTGGATCTCCGCAAACAACTCGCCGGATTGCCCATCGGCGATGCCATTGAGACTTTGCTCAAAAATCTCCGCGCCACCAAAACCAACGCCGAGCTCCTGCTCCGCGGCCTGCGCTGAGGCGCAACTGTAGCGTCGGTCTATGATCGGCGCTGACTCGCCCCGTGGCTGAGATTCATCCTCCTGATCTTCATTCTCCCCGTCTTCCTCCGCGCCCTCCGCAGCACCGCGTTTCGTTCAATCCAAAAACCCCTACAGCGTCACAGCTTTGCATCCCATTGCGACCTTGGCTCCTTGGCGGTGAACCTCATATCTCCCTCTGCGGCCATCAAACTGCTGGATTGACAGGCCCCGGCCGGGACGCCTAGTTTCCCGCGCGTTCGCCGGACTGCGGGAATTTTCCTCCCTAAGTGCCGGCTTTTCACGTTCAAACACACGATATCAATCAATACGATGGCTACCAAAAAGAAGGCTGCAAAACCCGCGCCAAAAAAGTCCGCTGCAAAAACTCCCGCTCCTAACAAAAACACCAAATACGTTTACACGTGGGGCGCGGGCAAAGCCGATGGCAACGGCAGCATGAAGCCACTTCTTGGCGGCAAAGGCGCGAACCTCGCGGAAATGACCCGCATCGGTCTGCCAGTGCCTCCGGGATTGACCGCCACCACCGAGGTCTGCACCTATTTCTACGCAAACCGCAAAACCTATCCCGCCGTGCTCCAAAGCCAGATGGAAGCCGGTGTGAAGAACATGGAAAAAATCATGGGCTGCAAGTTCGGCGATGCCAAAGGCATGCCACTGCTCGTCGCCGTGCGCTCCGGCGCCCGCGATTCGATGCCCGGCATGATGGACACCATCCTCAACCTCGGCCTCAACGATGACACCGTGAAGTCCCTCGCCATCGCCACCAAAAACGAGCGCTTCGCCTGGGATTGCTATCGCCGCTTCGTCCAAATGTATGGCGACGTCGTACTCGGCGTGCAAAAACGCGAAGGCGAAGATCACGAACCCTTCGAAGTCGCCATCGAGGAATACAAACACGAAAAATACGGCAAGGACATCATCGACTCCGACCTCACCGCCGCCGACCAACAAGAGCTCGTCAAGCGTTTCAAAGCGCTCGTCAAAAAGCGCACCGGTCACAGTTTCCCCGCCAGCCCATGGGACCAACTCCGCGGTGCCGCCGGTGCCGTGTTCAGCTCATGGATGAACGACCGCGCGATCGTCTATCGCCGCAAATACAACATCCCCGCCGAATGGGGCACCGCCGTCAACGTGCAGGCCATGGTTTATGGCAACACCGGCATCACCTCCGGTTCCGGCGTCGCATTCACCCGCAACCCCGCCAATGGCGTCAACGAATTCTACGGTGAGTTCCTCATCAACGCCCAAGGCGAAGATGTCGTCGCCGGCGTCCGCACTCCGGAGCCCGTCTCCGAGTTGAAGAAACAAATGCCGAAGAGTTATGCCGAACTCATGAAAGTCCGCGCCATCCTTGAAAAACACTTCAAGGACGTCCAAGACGTCGAGTTCACCATTCAAGAAGGCAAGCTGTTCATGCTTCAAACCCGCAACGGCAAGCGCACCGCTGCCGCCGCCCTGAAGTTCTCGATGGACATGTATAAGGAGAAACTCATCGACTGGAAAACCGCCGTGCTTCGCAACCCGGCCGACCAACTCGACCAACTCCTCGCCCCGATCTTCGACGTCGCCGACGTGAAGAAAGCCAAACTTCTCGCCACCGGCCTTCCCGCCGGCCCAGGCGCTGCTTCCGGCAAGATTTACCTCAATGCCGACCGCGCAGCAGCCGCTGAAGCCCGTGGTGAAAAAGTCCTGCTCGTCCGCAACGAAACCAGCCCGGAAGACCTTCGCGGCATGATCGCCGCCGAGGGCATCCTCACCGCCAAGGGTGGCGTTTCCTCGCACGCCGCACTCGTTGCCCGCCAGATGGGCAAAGTCTGCGTCTGCGGTGCTGCCGCCGTGGAGATCGATTACGACAAGCTCACCGTCACCGCCTCCGGTGTCACCTTCAAGGAAGGCGACTACATGTCCATCGACGGAACCTCCGGCACCGTTTACGGCGGCCAGATCAAAACCGCTCCTTCGGAAATCATCACCGGCATCGTCAGCAACGACAAAGCCGCCCAAAAAACCGAGAAGTTCAAAAACTTCCTCCAACTCATGGTATGGTGCTCGCAAGCCACCAAACTCGGCGTCCGCACCAATGCCGACACCCCGGAGCAGACCCGCATCGCCATGGCCTTCGGTGCCACCGGCATCGGCCTCACCCGCACCGAGCACATGTTCTTCGAGGGCGACCGCATCGACGCCATGCGTGAGATGATTCTCGCCACCGACGAGTCATCGCGCCGTGCCGCTCTGGCAAAACTCCTGCCCTATCAGCGCGAGGATTTCACCGGCATCTTCAAGACCCTCAAGGGTTTCCCGGCCACCATCCGCTTGCTCGATCCGCCGCTCCACGAGTTCCTGCCCCACAGCAAGGAGCAACAAATGGACCTCGCCCGGAAGATCAACATCCCGGTGGAAACCATCATCCATCGCGTCGCCGAACTCCACGAGTTCAACCCGATGCTCGGCCACCGCGGCTGCCGCCTCGGCGTCGCCTATCCGGAAATCACCGAGATGCAGGCCCGCGCCATCTTCGAAGCCGCCGCTGACGTGGTGAAAAAGAAGATCGCCGTGAAACCCGAAGTCATGATCCCGCTCGTCGGATTCTCCAAGGAATTCGAACTCCAAGCCGAGATCGTCCATCGCGTTGCCAAGCAAGTCATGACCGAGAAAAAGGTGAAGTTTGACTATCAAGTCGGCACCATGATCGAAGTCCCACGCGGCGCACTCACCGCCGACGAGATCGCCAAGGGCGCCGAGTTCTTCAGCTTCGGCACCAACGATCTCACCCAGACCGCTCTCGGCATCAGCCGTGACGACATGGGCGCGTTCCTCACGCCATACATCGAAAACGAAGTGTTCAAAAAGAACCCCTTCGCCACCCTCGACACCACCGGCGTCGGCCAACTCATGGAAATCGCCGTGGCCAAGGGCCGCAGCACCCGCCCGAACATCAAGCTCGGCATCTGCGGCGAACACGGTGGTGATCCGGACTCCGTCAAGTTCTGCCACAAGCTCGGCCTGAACTACGTGTCCTGCTCGCCTTACCGCGTGCCGGTCGCCCGCCTCGCCGCCGCGCAAGCCGCCATCGAAGACGGCTCCTCCGCACCTGCCAAGAAAGCCGCCAAGAAGGTCGCTAAGAAAGCCGCTAAGAAGGTCGCTAAAAAAGCAGCCAAAAAGGTCGCGAAGAAAAAGTAATCCGTGGCGGCGGTTTTTAACCGCCATGCCCACTCATCTAAGCCGCCCCGGGAAACCGGGGCGGCTTTTTTCATTGGAGCGCGGAATTCATTCCGCAGCCTCTAAGAGTTTGGGTCAGCAGCGCTTCAAGTGCTCTCCCCATTTGAGTGCCAAAGAGCCGTGCATCTCACGGAGCGCTGGCTTCAGGCGAGAGTGATGGCGTTCGGTATCGAAACCCAACAACCTCATCTCATTCTCTCCTCTGTGACCTCATCTTCTCTCTGTGCCTCTGCGGTGAAAAAAGCCCGAATCACAGACATCACGTCGTGGTTATCAGGAATCCCAAATTCAGGATGCTTACCGTTGCATGATACGGACTTATGCGGCATCCATCTTTTCCACCCGAATTTCATGGAATACCCCATCACCACCGCCACCGTTGAGACACTTGCCAACGGCCTCACCCTGATCCTCGATCCCGATCCCACCGCTCCCGTGGTCAGCGCCCAAATCTGGGTGGAAACCGGCAGCATGCATGAAGACCGCCACCTCGGCTCGGGACTCTCGCATTTCCTCGAACACATGGTCTTCAAAGGCACCCGCGACTACGATGCGGACGATCTCGCCGATACCGTGCAAGCCGCTGGCGGCCACTGGAACGCCTATACGACCTTCGAGCGCACCGTCTATTACATCGATGGCCCGGCGGATTCTCTCCCGGTGTTCCTGAAATGCCTCACCGGCATCGTGTTCTTCCCCGTCCTCCCCGAATCGGAATTCGAAAAGGAAAAAGACGTCATCCGCCGCGA
>CAYRLT010000163.1:0-1595 GCA_964425095.1 uncultured Luteolibacter sp. | reverse complement strand
TGCTTGATGGGCTTGTTGCGGCGCACCGGGCCTTTGTAAAATCCACACGAGGCAAGCGGGAGCGGGTTGAAATTTCGCTTCCCGAATGGCGTTCCGGCCAAGTCCAAGATGTCGATGAACTCGTGGTGATCTCTCACAACTGGGAAGAAGTGCGTCGCCTCATGTGGGACTATGTCGGGATCGTCCGCACCGACAAGCGACTCCAACGCGCTGCGACGCGGCTGCGCAATCTTCACGCCGAGGTGCAGGAGTTTTACTGGAATTTCAAAGTGACCACCGACCTCCTGGAACTCCGTAACCTTGTCACTGTTGCCTCGCTGGTGGTGGATTGCGCACTGAGTCGCAAGGAAAGCCGCGGCCTGCACTTTACGCTTGATTACCCCGAGCGCGACGACCGCCGGTTCCTTCGCGACACGCTCATGCGGCGGGTCTAAACCGGAGCAATCACATTCAGCTTCGTCGGCGAAATGCGGAACTCACAAGGCACTACCCCCGCCAACTCGCCGTCCAACTCGACCGGCACCCCCTCAGGTCCACTCACTCGGAGCGAGGGCGTCTGAAAATATTCCACATCGGGCAACTCCTCGTGTTTTCCGAAGGCGATCGCTTGAAAGTAGCGGACGACATCCCAGTGGCTTTGGTTTTTAAAAACCACGACATCGAGAAGTCCATCACTCGAACTCGCCCGTTTAAAAAGCGGGAACGGACCGCCGTATAGTCGGCCATTTCCAATCAAAGCAAAGCATCCCTCGCGCGGTGGCCAACCTTCCGTTTCAAGCGTGAGCTTCGGTGGGCGCGCCGAGGCGATTTGGATCAACGACAAAATGTAGCTCAGCGGTCCGAAGGTTTTTTTCAAATCCGTGGTGGTGCGACGAACGACTTCCGCGTCCAGGCCCACGCCGGCGAGTTGGATGAAATATTGGCCATTGGCCATCGGGAGATCGAGGGCGATGGATTTACCCTGTTCGATGATCCTCCAAGCTTCTCGCAGGTTTCCCTGCGGCAAGCCGATTTCCTGCGCCAAAACATTCACGGTGCCCACGGGCAGGATGCCTAGTCGGACGGTCGAGCCGCCTAAGCCATTCACCACCTCATTAATGGTGCCGTCACCACCCGCGGCGACGATCGTTTCAAACCCGTCAACCACTCCTTGAGACGCGACACGGCGTGCTTCACCGAATTCGGAAGTCGTGTGCAAAACGAAGTCTGCCGAGAGATCGCGAATCTGCTTTTGAAAGCGGGCCGCTTTATCACTGCGGGCCGCTGGATTTAGGATAACGAGCGTCTTATTCACACTTCACTTTCTCGGAAAAGGTCGTAGCTTCACGCCGTGCATCCAATTGCCAAGCCAATTCTGATCGGGGTTGCCGGACTCCTCATTTTGTGGGCCGCCGCGATTCTTTTCTTAAACATCTATCTCCAATCCGAAGCTGTGCAAACGCGACTTCGCGATACGATTTCGCGGGAAGTCGCAGCCCCTGCCCAGATTCGCCAGACTTACTACACGCCTTGGTCAGGCCTGACGATTTCGGGTCTGACAATTCCCGGACCCAGCGGATTCAAGTTTCCTATTCTGGAAGTTAAAAAAATCCACC
>CAYRLT010000162.1:0-2849 GCA_964425095.1 uncultured Luteolibacter sp. | reverse complement strand
ACCTGGCGGATGCGGGCGGGATTTTCAAGTTGGCCGGTGGATTGCTGGAGCCGGAGGTTGAGAGACTCATGTTTCAGGTCGCGAAGGCGGCCGGTGAGTTCGTCAGCAGAGAGTTCGTTAATGTCTTTGGCTTTAGTTTTGGCCATGGTTCAGACGGGGTAAGGGATGGAGATCAGGCGTGCGGATTGCGGGTAATGAGGCGGGTGCGGATGCCGAGCTTGTAGGATGCGAGACGCATCGCTTCTTTGGCTGCGGATTCCGGCACACCACCGACTTCGAAGAGCACGTTGCCGGGACGAATCACGGCTACCCAACCTTCGACGGCGCCCTTACCTTTACCAATCCGGGTTTCAGGAGGACGGGAAGTGATGGACTTGTGTGGGAAAATACGGATCCAGACTTTGCCTTTACGCTTGAGACAGCGATTGATCGCGATCCGGCAGGCTTCGATTTGGCGGTTGGTCATCCATCCGCGATCGAGGGTTTGAAGTCCGAAGTCACCGAAGGCGACGGTGGTTCCAGTCTGGGCATTTCCAGAGCGGCTTCCGCGGTGGCTCTTGCGGAACTTGGTTCGTTTGGGCATCAAAGGCATAGCTCAGTCCTCCTTAAAAAGTTATTGGTGAAGTTAATTAAAGTTAGAATATCAGTTGCGATTCGGGGGACGACGATCGCCGCCGCCATTGCCGCCGCGATCACCACCACTACCACCGCCACGGCGATCACCGCCACGACGATCTCCGCCGCGGTCACCGCGGTCGCCGCGATCATTACCGGGCTTGCCGCCGGTGCCGTCGTCTTCCTTCTTGTTGACCCAACATTTGACGCCAATGATGCCGTAAACGGTGCGGGCTTCGGCGAAGCCGTAGTCGAGGGGAACGCGGAGAGTTTGAAGAGGGACTTTGCCTTCGCGGTATCCTTCAGCGCGGGCGATGTCCGCACCACCGAGGCGACCGGCGCAACGGAGGCGAATGCCTTCGGCTCCGAATTCCATGGCGGTTTGAAGGGCGCGTTTCATGGCGCGACGGAAGCTGATCCGGCGCTCAAGTTGCACGGCGATCTGTTCGGCCACCAATTGGGCGTCGAGTTCGGGCTTGCGGATCTCGATGATGTCGATCTTGACTTGCGAACCTTTGCAGAGATCGGTGATTTCCTTGGTCATCACTTCGATTTCCTTGCCCTGACGACCGATGATGAGACCGGGGCGGGAGGTATGAAGAGTGACGCGGACGCTGTTCCAAGCGCGCTCGATGACAACACGGGCTAGGCCTGCGTTCTGAAGTTTGTTCTTCAGATACCCGCGGATGGCGAGGTCTTCGTGAAGCTTGTTAGTGTAGTCTTTGCCGCTGGCATACCATTTCGAGCGCCAGTCTTTATTGACTGCGAGACGGAATGCGATCGGATTTACTTTCTGGCCCATGTTCGGTGAAGGATGTTAGGAGAGAATGATTCAGGCTTGTTCTTCCGAAGCGGCGGGTGCTGCAACGGGAGCTTCTTCGGTTTTTTTAGAGACCGTCTTGCGAGCGGTTCTTTTTTTCTTCTCGGGAGCGGAGCCCACGAGCGTGATGGAGATATGGATGGAGCGGCGGAGAATCGGGCCGGCGGAACCCTTGGCACGCGGTTTGAAGCGGCGTTGGGTGGGGGCGGAGCCGATGACCGCTTCCTTGATGATAAGGGAGCCGGTATCCAGCGAGAAATTGTTTTCCGCATCCGCAATGGCGGTTTTGAGGGTCTTACCGATCAATTGGGCCGCCTTCTTGGGTGTGAAGGCAAGAATGTCCAGGGCGCTCGAAACGGGCAGGCCTTGAATTTCACGGGTGACCTGGCGCGCCTTTTTGGGCGAGAGCGGAACGTATTTGGTGGTGCTTTTGACTTCCATGGAGAGGAGGACGTGAGTGGTTACTGCGCTGAGGCTTGTGTTTCGAGGATGGCGAGATCGCCGGGGCGAGGTGTTTCGGTGCCGTTGTCGAGGGATTCGACAAAGACGCCGCTGACGCCCTTGCGGACATCGGCGAGAATGGCTTTTCCGTAGGGCTGTTGCCCGCGGGAGAGGCGGAAGGTCATGCCGATTCTGGCTCCTTGGCTTTCGCCAATATTGAGAACCAACATGCCACTTTCCTGATCGAGGCTGACGATGCGAGCCTGCTTGAGGGAGCCGGTCCGGACATCGGGCCGGGGCTTTTGGCGCAGTCCGAGGACAGCGTCAAGCTCTCTTAGTGAAGTTTCGACACGAAGTCTGGAATCCGGGTCGGAAACCACTGCTTCGCGAAGGTAATCGTTGACCGCACTGGTGAGGTGGGTGACCGAGCTTTCGAGCCCGGCAATCCGTTCGTTGGCGAGTTGAAGGTCAGCGGCCGCTTGGATGAGACGGTCATCACCGCCATCAAGCAAGTTTTTGCCGAGGGCTTCGAGCCGTTCGCGGACTTGGGCAAGTTGTTCGGTCGCTTGTTTTTCGCTGCGGTTGGACTCGGTAAGGCTGCGGCGGAGAGTTTGATTCTGCTCCTGCAAATCGATGAGGGCTTGCTGGAGCTGATTCGAATTCGGCGCTTGGCCCGCGCACACTCCAGCGCCGGCCAACAACCCGAAGGCGGTGGCAAAAGCTTTGGAATGGAGAGTGAGTCGCATGTTGGCGGAAAATTGAAGGACGTGAACGGATTACTTCTTACCGATACCGCCGTGTTGACGGAAGATACGGGTCGGAGCGAATTCGCCGAGTTTGTGGCCGACCATATTTTCGGTGACGTAAACGGGGATGAAGGTCTTACCGTTGTGGACAGCGAAGTTGTGGCTGACGAAATCCGGGGTGATCATCGACTTGCGGCTCCAGGTTTTGATGGGCTTGCGGTCGGATC
>CAYRLT010000161.1:0-4143 GCA_964425095.1 uncultured Luteolibacter sp. | reverse complement strand
TGTCGTCCGCGCCCTCGACATCTCCACCGACGTCGTCACCGAGTTCCTCGGCTTCGATCAGGACGAATGCGAAGCCACCATCCTCGAAATCCATCCGCAGGAAGACGCACTCTTCATCATCACCGACAAAACCGTCTTCTACGCCGAGATGGGCGGCCAAGCCGGCGACACCGGCACGCTCACGATCAACGGAATCGACATCCCCATCACCGGCACCCAACAAATCGGCAAAGCCCGCGCTCTGATCATCTCTTCATCTTCCATCTCCGATCTCCAATCCCCGATCGCGTCAGGCGACAAAGTCGTCCTGCGCCTCGACACAACCCGCCGCCGCCCCATCGAAGCCCACCACACCGCCACCCACCTGCTCCACTGGGCGCTGCACGAAGTCGTCTCCGCCGATGCCGCGCAGCAGGGTTCTTCCGTCGATGAAAACCGCCTGCGCTTCGACTTCAACAGCGCCGCCGTCACGCCTGAGCAAGTCGCCGCGATGGAGGAAAAGGTCAACGCCGCCATCAAAGCGAACGACTCCGTTTCCTGGACCGAAGTCAAACACGCCGGCATCAAGGGCCGCGCCGACATCATGCAATTCTTCGGCGATAAATACGGCGACGTCGTCCGTGTCGTCCAGATCGGCGGTCAGCCTAACCAACTCACCGGCTACTCGCAGGAACTCTGCGGCGGCACTCACGTCCGCCACACCGGCGAGATCGGGCTGTTTAAAATCAAAAGCGAAGGCGCCATAGCGTCCGGCGTCCGCCGCATCGAAGCCGTCTGCGGCGAAGCGGCATGGAACCACCTCAACGAATCCGTCGAGAAATGGGACCACGAACTTAAGGCCGCAAGCGCCAAACTTCACGCCGCCAATGAAAAACTAACAAACCTCGGTGAAACGCCAGTTGAAGTGAACGACTTCCCATACATCATGGGAGCCATGCTAGTCGAGCGTGCCGACATCGCCCAGATCAACGCCACCTTCGCTCACGGTCAACGCACGTTAGAGGAAACCCAAGCCGCCGCGATCGAAGCCGAGAAGCGCATCAAAAAAATCCAGTCCGCCCAAGCCGCCGCCCTCGCCGATGAATCGCTCGCCGAACTCATTGCGTTAGGAAAACCCATCATCGTCTCCTTCGAGTCTGACGCCTCACTGCTTCAAGAACTCCAAAACGGCCTCAAAAAGAAAGCCTTCGCCGGAGCCGCCCTGCTCATCGTTGATGACGGCGAAAAACTCCACCTCGCCACCCACTGCGGTCCCGATGCTCTGGCAAAAGGCCTTAAAGCCGGCGACATCCTCCGCGACCTCGCCGCCCTAGCCGGCGGCAAAGGCGGCGGCAAACCGGACCAAGCCCGCGGTGCCGCGCCAGAGCGCTCGAAGCTCGACGAAATCAAAGCTCGCGCTCAAAGCCTGTTTCTTCCATAACTCGTCATGCTTTAAACAACAACTCGGAAAGCTCCTGACGGCGGAGAAAACTCTTTAACCCATCGGGTTAAAATAAATGTTGCGCGGTTTGGATTCCCGTGGCACTTCTTGGTCCGAGCCGCCGATCCATGGTTATCCATTTCCGAACCGCCAAACTGGAAAAAACGTTCACTTCGGAAAAGGAGCTGACCCGGACCTACGGCCCGGACCAGGCCAAGCTGCTGGTTCTGCGCATTTCCCAACTGCGCTCCGCCCGGTGCCTTGCCGATCTTCTCCTGATCCCGCCGCTCCGCGCCCACGAACTGGGAGCGGACCGGAAAGGTCAGATTTCCCTGTATCTCCGCCAGCCTTACCGCCTGATTCTCGTCCCCGCCCCCATTCCACCACCGACCAAGCCTGACGGCGGCCTCGATTGGCAGAACGTGACGGAGGTCACCATCACGGAAGTGGTGGATTACCACTAAAACCCCGATCCCCGTAATGAACGCATCCTTCAATCCCGATTACGCCTCTCCGCCGGGCGACATGCTTGCGGAAACCATCGAATACTTGGGAATCACCCAAACCGAACTCGCCCGCCGCATGGGGCGGCCCCTCAAGACCATCAATGAAATCATCCAAGCCAAGGCCGCCGTCACCGCGGACACGGCGCTGGAACTCGAACGCGTCCTCGGCGTGCCCGCGCACCTGTGGATGAACATGGAAGCCAATTACCGCGAGCACCTAGCCCGCAAACGGGCTACAGAGAAACTTGAAGTCGATGAAGAGTGGCTCGGCAGCCTGCCTGTGGCTGCCATGCAAAGAGAGGGCTGGATTCAGAAGACCAAGGACAAGCGGGAACTGATGGCAGCAATTCTTTCGTTTTTTGGCTGTGCCACCGTTGCGAGTTGGAAGGAACTCTGGATGAATCCGAAAGTTGCTTACCGGAAATCGCCTAGGCTGGAGAGCAAGGCAGAGTGTGTGGCTGCATGGCTGCGCAAGGCAGAGCTGGCAGGATGGAGTCAAGTATGCGCTCCCTTTAGTGCGGCGCGTTTCGAAAATGCGCTCATAGAATTGCGGCAAGCAACAAAACTGCCTCCAAAGGAATGGGTAGGCACAATTCGTGAGGCCTGCAATGCGTGCGGGGTGGCCTATGTTCTATTGCCCGGTTTTAACGGGATTCCCGTGAGTGGTGCCACACGCCAGCTTAATGAGGACCGGATGTTGATCGTCCAAACCGGTCGCTACAAGGATGACGGCCATTTCTGGTTCACGTTTTATCATGAGGCGAGGCACGTCCTGCAAGGCAAGCTACGTAAAGCGTGGTTGATAGAATATGAAGGCAACGAGGACGAGTTGGAGTTCGATGCAAACCGCTTCGCGCGGGAGTTTCTCATTCCTTCGGATAAAATCATCGAAACAAAACTCAAGCATCAAGGGAAGATGCCGGTTGCCGCAGGAAAAGCTTTGGCGGACGAACTAGGAATTTCCGGTGGAATCGTGGCGGGGCGTTTCCATTTCGATGGAATCTGGAAGCCGTTCACCGGCAATGATCTTAAAGTGAGATACCAAATCGCTGAGTTGCTTTCCACCGGAGTGAGTGGTTGAATTGGTCGAGCTCACTCACTTTGCATCGCTGTCCGCGCGGGAAGGCTGCGTGAGTTTGTAGAGACGGAGTGTGGATGGAGCGGGGAACGGCGGCGGTCTTGGGCGGTCGTGATTGGCACCAAGGGTTTCCCATTGAAGCTGGTAACGGACACCCGGCGTGCCACAGCTTCCCAGGTCGTTGGCGCGCCGGATTTCCATGTCGGGGAAGTCGCTTTCGATCTTGTCGAGAACGCGCGGAAGACCGGGTGCGGCGGCGACCGGCTTTTCTAACATCTTAAGCGTGCGCGCATCGAATTGCAGTGATCCCGATCCGTAATCTTTGTGTCGATAGCTGACAGCGAAGACATCGGGACTCACTGAATCGAAGCTGCCGATGCGGATGCCGATGAAGGGCATGCTGCCGTTTCCGCTGAAAGGAACGGGATGCCGCCAATCGGTTAGCACTTGCTGTTTCCATTTTCCGCCTTCCGGACGGGCAGCGTAGATCTGCATGTTGCCGGCGGCATCGGATTTGTGATAGGCCAAGACGGGGTGATTTTCAGAATCAAACCCCATGTGGTGTCCACCGTTGATGATGCCACCGCCGGGCGGGATGGGATCCACAATGAGCGCGGCCTGATCGTAGCGAATCGGCAGTTGGATTTTCTCGCCGAAGGCGGATTCCCAATGGATGAGATCGCGGCTGCGGGCGTATGAGAGTTGTTGGTTTGTGGCGCAATCGGGCGTGTCCCGCCAGACCCAGTGGACATGGAACCAACCGTCCGGCCCGCGAGCAGGCCCGGATGGATAGGCGTTGCGTTGCCCTCCGCCATCAAAGAGCGGGGTGTCGATCAGGCGCGACCAGGTTCGGGATTCGGTGTCGTAGCGGTTGTAGAGGTTGATGCCATTGCCCGATCCGCCATGGCGGTAGCTGAAAATGAGGCGTTCCTGATCGTCTTGGAAAAAGCGTGGATAGGTGACGCGGTCTTCGAGCTCGCCGGTCATACTCACAGGTTTGAGACTGGTAATATCGCCGGGTTTTTCAGTTCGGAAATAGACGAGGGGAACACAATGCATGTTGCCCGAAACGTGTAGGTGCCCCGCGCCGTCGAGGGCCATGGTGATGTAGTTGTGGGAATCCAATCCGATCTTGGAAG
>CAYRLT010000160.1:0-5007 GCA_964425095.1 uncultured Luteolibacter sp. | reverse complement strand
CTGGATTGGCGAGCAGCCGAGTGGTCGGAATAAGACGCCTAACGATAAATCTTCATGGGACCAGCAGTGGTTGACGAATTTTGGGGGGTATGACGATCCGGAGCCGGGCAATCGGATCGCTAACCACACGACAGGCGATTTTCGGCCGAAGGGGTTTGTGCCGAAGCTCAATCCATTTTACATCGCGCTGCCGTATAATGATGTGTCGAACTGGCAGAGTCACAAGCCAGAGGCCTCGCGGGTGATTCCGTGGTTTTCGCGGATGCGGCCGGAACCTGGAAAAACCGTGTGCAAAGGGCGATGGATTCAGATTTTCCAAGGTGGCCGCAGTTGTTTTGGGCAATGGGAGGATTGCGGTCCGTGGGAGACGGATGACTGGGAGTTTGTTTTCGGGACCAAGCCGCCGAAAACCCAAGAAAATGGGGCGGCGGGTATCGATCTCTCGCCGGCGATTCGGGATTACTTAGGACTGAAATCGGGCGGAAAAGTCCACTGGCGCTTTGTCGAGGCCGCGCAAGTGCCTCAGGGACCGTGGAAAAAATACGGGCACGATGAACCGGAGTCCCCAGCTGCCGGGGTGAATCCGGATTTGCTCGCCCAGCAGAAATACATCGAGCGATTGCGCAAAATGCGGGACGAGCAATTCCTGAAAAAACCGCTAAAAGACTTGTAGAGCGGGGCGAGTGTTTCAGCGATTCAGAATCGAGTTCCAATGTTCGACGTGATCCTTTTGGGATGTGAACAAATCGGTGGTGTCGTCGTGGATGGTGATGGAAGTGATTTTGTCGCCTTGTTTGATGGCATCGACGATGTGCTGGCCATTGGTGACTTGGCCGAAGACCGAGTGTTTGCCGTCGAGGTGGGGGGTGGCACCATGGGTTATGAAGAATTGCGAGCCGTTGGTTCCGGGGCCGGCGTTGGCCATCGAGAACACGCCGGGTGAGCGGTGGCGGAGTTCCGGGTGAAATTCATCGGCAAACTTGTAGCCAGGACCACCACTACCGGTTCCGGTAGGATCGCCGCCTTGGATCATGAAATTTGCGATCACGCGGTGAAACGAGATTCCTTTATAATAACCGCGGCTGGCGAGATTAAGGAAATTCGCGCAGGTGAGGGGAGCCTTGGATGCGTAAAGCGTGGCATCGATATCGCCGGCGCTGGTGTGAAGTGTGATTTTGATGTCGGACATGGCAGGGAGAAAACTCCGGATTCCGGCGGTTGGCAACAAGCGGTTTTAAAATCTGAATGGGGCGCGACGGGAATGGAGCCGCGACATTCCTGTCGTGGATGCGGATGGATAGCCTTTGGGGAAGAGCTTCGCGCTTTTCAAAGACCTTGCATCCGCTTGCACCACAATAAGGTGGTGCCTCCTTATGTGAGCACCCAGCGGTATTCGCCGGCAATTTGTTGTTCGACTGGTCGTTTGAGGGTTTCGGGTAGGACGCCCCAGGTATAGGTTTCAATCTCGAAATGGTGGCAGGCGTCGGGGTGTGAGCGGCACCAGTCGAGGACGTCGCGGGCGTGGCTGAGGGTGGAGCGCAGCGGCGGAGCGGGCTGGGCATCGAGCGGAATGTGGAAATGCACGCGCGCTTCGTCGTGGGCGGCTAATGAGGGGAGAGCGGCGAGGAAATCCGGGAGATCGATGAAGCGGGAAATTTCGCCGGAGGGCGCGCGCAGCAGGACTTGGTGGAAATAGGTGGGTTCGTCAAAACGCCGGATTGCATCGATGGCGGCCGGATTCCGGGGATCGAAGGCGAGGGCGCTGGAGATGTGGATTTTGGAAATCCGGATACCGGAGGATGTTAGATCATCGAGCGAGGTGCGGGGTTCGTCGTATTCCAGAGCGAAGTGGCAAGCATCGTAATTCACGCCGATGCGGCGGCGGAGGATGTCCGGGTTTTTGGCATCGGCATGGAGGCGTTCGAAAAACGCGAGGGTTTCTGCGGTGTTTTCGAAATGGCCGAGCGGCTCGGGTTCCATGCCAAGATGGAAATCATGACCGGATTCCTTGGATAGATCATCGAGCCATTGTGCGAAATCGATTAGATTTCCTCGGATCAGGGATTCATCGGCGAGGAAGGTTTTATGAGATCCGGGCACGGTGGAAACGGAAGCGCTGCTACCGGGTGGAGCGATGGCTGCGAGAATACGGAAAAGGTTTTTGGTGTAGGCCAAGCGGGCGGGATCGGTCCAATCCGGTTGAAAAACTTTTTCCTTCACCCGTGTGCCGTGGAAGCTGCCGTAGGGAAAACCATTGATGGTGAAGATATAGGTATTCGTCGCCGCGAGCCATTGGCGGAATGCGTCGAGGTTTCCAGACTCTAACAATAACTCTTCGGCCGCCACGGCGGAGAGACGCAAGCCGATGGCGAACGGTTCCTTTGGCTTCAGCATGCCTTGTTCCCGTAGCAAATCACGGACGGCAAGCACGTGGTTCTGCAACATGAGTTGCGTATCCGCCCAAGTTTCCGCAGGGTGGATATTGGTGCAGTAGGCGAGGTGGGAGTTCCGGAATTTCAAGGATGCGGAGGTTGAGAGAATTCAGAGCTGGAAAGCGTCTTCTGCTGGACTGGATCCGAGTGAGACTTGGGCACCACCATTGGCGGCGATGTGATTGAGGCAGTGATAGACATCTTCGGAATCGGCTGAGGTTTCGCTGGCGATTTGGTCGGCAGTTTTGGCCTGAGTGGTGAGGGCGGCGCGCACTTGGTTGAGGGTTTCGAGGAAGACGCCTGCTGCTTTTTTACCGGCCTCAACGCCGGGTTGATGGTAGGCGTTGATGTTCACGAGCGAGGCGTAGAACGAAACGGTGCGCTCAAAGAGGGCGATGAGCAGGCCGAGTTGGAAGGGCGTGACTTCCGGGATGGATATGGTGAGCGACTTGCGACCGGCTGCGTGAAGGGCCTTGCGGGTGCCGCGGAAGAACCCTTGCAAGTAGTCCGCAGAGGTTGTGCCGGGATCGACTTCGATGCTTTGCCCGGTGCGGCCGGTGCGGACTTCGATGAAGCTGGCGAAGAAGTTGTTCACGCCATCGCGGAGTTGTTGGATGTAGGCGTGTTGGTCTGTGGAGCCTTTGTTGCCGTAAACGGCGAGGCCTTGGTGGACGACCTTGCCATCGAGATCGAGCTCCTTGCCGAGCGACTCCATGACAAGCTGCTGGAGGTATTTTGAAAATAGGACGAGCGAATCCTTGTAGGGCAGGACGACCATGTCTTTTTCGCCTTTTCCGTTAGATCCATGGTGCCAGGCGAGTGCCAGACGCATGGCGGCATTGTTCTTGAAATCCGTCTTGCGGGTTTCCGCATCCATGGCGGCGGCACCGGCTAACAGCGCGTCGATATCGATGCCCTGCAAGGCGGCGGGCACAAGGCCGACGGTGGAGAGCACGGAGGTGCGGCCGCCGACCCAATCTTCCATTGGGAAGCGCGCGATGAATTGGTTTTGATCCGCGAATTGATCGAGCTTCGATCCGGTGCCCGTGACGGCGACTGCGTGTTTCCCGAAGTCGAGGCCGGCGGTTTCCCACGCGGCTTTTGCTTCGAGCATGCCGTTGCGGGTTTCCGGTGTGCCGCCGGATTTTGAGATGACGAGCACGAGGGTTTTATCGAGACCTGTGGCGGAAACCTTGGAGATGACCGTGTCCATGCCGGCGGGGTCGGTGTTGTCGAAAAAGAAGATTGGCATGCGGGCATTTTGACCGATCGCCTCGGTCACCAATTGCGGGCCGAGCGCGGAGCCGCCGATGCCGATAAGCAGGATTTGTTGAAAATGGCCACCGTTAGGCGCAGTGACTTTTCCGGAATGGACTGCTTGCGCGAAGTTTTTGAGATCGGCGAGCGGACGGGTGATCGCTTGTTGGAGCTCGGGCGTGGGGGCGAGATCGGCGTTGCGCAGCCAATAGTGGCCGACCATGCGGCCTTCGTCGGGGTTGGCGATGGCACCCGCTTCGAGCGCTTTCATGTCGGCGAAGGCGCGCTGGATATTCGGCTTCATACGGGAGTTGAAATCCGGGGCGATGTCCATCAGGGAGAGATCGAGGGAAAAGCCGAATTGCAGGTAGCGAAGGATGGATTGGTTGTAGGATTGCCAGGACATTGAGGTAAAAACTGAAATTTTGAAAAACTGAAATGCTGAAATGAAGTAGTGGTAGAAGCGGAGAGATTTAGTAGGTGAGGATGGATTGGATGGGGTGGGGGGCTAGTTTGGCGCGGCCATGGAGGAAGCTGAGTTCAATGAGAAACGAAATGCCGATGATGTCGGCCCCGAGTTCGTCGAGCAATTTCACGGCGGCGGCGGCAGTGCCACCGGTGGCGAGCAGATCGTCAACGAGTAGGATTTTTTCGCCGGGTTTCACTGCGTCTTGATGGAGCTCGACGATGGACTCGCCGTATTCGAGAGAATACGAGGTTTGGCGGGTTTTCCATGGGAGTTTGCCTTTTTTGCGAATGGGCACGAAGCCCGCGCCGAGGCGGTCGGCCACGGCGGCGGCGAAGATGAAACCGCGGGCGTCGATCCCGACGACTTTGTCGATTTTCACATCGCCGGCAGTGGCGCAGAGCTGGGTGATGGATTCGCGAAAGAGCAATCCGTCGGCCAGAATGGGGGTGATGTCTTTGAAGATGATTCCCGGTTTTGGGAAATCTACCACATCACGGACGGCTGCGCGGAGTTGTTCGGCGGCGGGCATTGGGCGCGCAGCCTAAGCAGCGGATGCGGAGAATGGAAATGCGAATTCGCTCTGGATGTAAGATCGCAGCTGATGCCTTTGTTCTTGGCAGGGGGCAAATGGTGGATTGAATGGCGGTGCTTTGTTTTACCCACCACTTGACCATTGGATCTGGCTGATTCCGGCGTTTCTCATCGGGGCCTGCATCGGATCGTTTTTAAACGTCGTAATTTACAGGGTCCCGCTCGGGATGTCGGTGAACGAGCCGAATCGTTCGTTTTGTCCAAAGTGCAAAAAACCGATTCCGATGTGGCTGAATTTCCCGCTGGTAAGTTGGCTGT
>CAYRLT010000159.1:0-7308 GCA_964425095.1 uncultured Luteolibacter sp. | reverse complement strand
CTTCATAGGTGGCATCGATAAACATTTTTGCTTTGACCTCATGGCCGTCGAGCGTGCGGATCGAAACAATCGACACTCCATTTTTAAGGATGCCTTTTTTGCTACGGTCCAATTTGGAAAAGATCACGGGAATATCATATTTCCGCGCCCAATCATCGAAAATGGCCGAGGCGACCTTCGGTTCGAACAGCGACATCGTCTTGCGTTGATCATTGATGGCGGGCGCGCCTTGGGCTTTATTTTCGAACGTATCCTTTACTTGGTGGTTCCACGATTCGTCTTTCTGATAGTGATCGTAGACGCGGTTGAAAAAATCAAGACTCAGCCCACCGAGGATTCGTTCATCGCCGATATCGGTGTAGCCGAGTCCACCGCTGGTCATTCCGCCGAGAAAACGGTCGGGTGAAACAACGACAACCGACTTGTTCATGCGTTTCGCCTGGACGGCTGCGGCGACAGCTCCGGAAGTTCCGCCATAGACACAGATATCAACCGACGTGGTTTCCGCACCACGGACACAGACGGAGCCAAGCATGACTGCGGCGAGGAGTTTGGATAACGGGCGCAAATTGAATTGAAGCATCATGGTATAAAAATGATTTGAGGAATTGTTACTGTCTGATTACCGTGGAAATGAACGCGCCTTGCGGCAACTATATTTCAAGAGATTAGGTGCCGACGGCCCGCGATGGCGGAAATCCGAACTCCCGCTTGAAGGCTTTGCTGAAATGGAACGGATCGCAAAATCCCAACTCCGCCGCAACCTCAGCCACCGTGCGGGTCCCGGGTCGCAGGCGTTCATAAGCGTGTGCGAGTCGCAGGCTGTTACGCACACTGGCCGGCGAGGCCCCGGTCGATTCCTGAAACGCGGCGCGCAATGAGGAAATGCTCATCCCCGCATCCACGGACATTTCATTCAGCGTCCACGAGCGTTCAGGCTGCCGATGCATCGCATCGACCAATCTCCGCACCGCCGCAGCATGGCGAGATTCGGCCGACTCATTCTGCCCGCCGGAGACCGCCCACCATTGATGAAGCAGCGACTGAAGCCCCGCGTTCGCCGCGCAGCGTTCGGCAAGGTTTTCGGAACGCAGAGACTCGAACACCGTGCGGCATAGTTGCGCTTCACCCTCCAACAGCAACGCCTCGATCACTGTGAGCATGGGCAAACGCACTGGCTCGGTCGGTCGAAACTCGAACCACCAGAAATCCCAGGAATTTCCCATCGATCGATGGCGCTCCAACGTGCGGAAATCAAACAGCACCAACGATCCCGCGCCGACCTCCAACACCCGCCCGGCGAAGCACAGTTCTCCCCTGCCCCCGACCGTCCGCAGCGCCACGCAATTTTGCCCGCCTTTGGCGATCCTGACATTCGAATCGTGCCTCGATCCCTCGCCGCCCACACCATAACTCGCCAACGCTTTCACTTCCCAAATCGTCAAAAGCTCGATTCCTGCACAACTAACGGGAATTCGGGGAAATGAGCAGTGATTGAGCGTGGCATCCATGATTTGGCGATTTCCACATGGATTCTGCGGATTCGCGTATGGATGTCGAGCCCCGAAGCCGCGTAGTCTTCCTGCATATGGAAAGCTCATGGAAAACCGACGACGAATTATTCGCCATCGCCCGGCGTGAATTGTTCACCGCCGTGGTCGGTGACATCATGGACCAGATGGGTTTGCTGCGGCAGTTTCTCCCACCCGCCATCCAACCGCTGCGTGAAAACATGGTCGTGATCGGCCGCGCGATGACCGTGCTCGAAGCGGACGTGGTCGGCACCTCCGAATACCGCGGCAAAGCCGGCGGCACCATGGGCCGTTCGTTCGGCTTGATGCTGGAAGCCCTCGACGATTTGAAAACCAACGAAGTCTATGTCTGCACCGGAGCCTCGCCGACCTACGCACTGTGGGGCGAGCTGATGAGCACCCGCGCCCGCATCCTCGGCGCGGTCGGCGCGGTGGTCGATGGCTACAGCCGCGACACCGACGCGATTCTAAAAATGGATTTTCCCACCTTCAGCTACGGCCGCTATGCGCAGGACCAAGCACCGCGCGGCAAGGTGGTGGATTTCCGCGTGCCCATCGAAATGGGTGGTGTCTTCATTCATGACGGCGACATCGTCTTCGGCGATATCGACGGCGTCTGCATCGTGCCCCGTGCGGCGGAGGAGGAAGTGATGCGCAGGGCGCTGGAAAAAGCGCGCGGCGAAAAACTTGTCAGAAAGGCCATCGAGGGCGGCATGAGCGCCCGCAAGGCGTTCGATACCTATGGCATCATGTAAACCATTGACTAACAAACACTCATTATGAAAATCACCGAAGTCAAAGTATGGCTCGTCGAAGGGATCAAATACAATTGGACCCTGCTCAAGGTTTACACCGACACCGGCCACACCGGCGTGGGTGAAGCCACCAACTGGCCGGGCTCGCCAATCATTGAAGCCGCGGCCCGCCACGTCGGCGAGCGGGTGATCGGACTTGATCCGATGCGCACCGATTTCATCTGGACCAAGCTTTACCGCGATCTCAATTGGATCGGGCCATTCGGTGCGTCGATGTGCGCAATCAGTGGCTTGGACATGGCGCTGCTCGACCTCAAAGGCAAAGTGCTCGGCGTGCCGGTCTATCAACTTCTAGGCGGCGCGTTCCGGACCTCAATCGACCTCTACGCAAACTACTGGTTCACCGGCGGCGGCCACACGCCTGACGATTACGCGCGGCAAGCGGCGGCGGTGAAGGCGGCGGGTTTCAGTGGGTTGAAGTTTGATCCCTTCGCCCACACGAACTACCTTTACGGCACCGATCTCAACACCAACCTCACTCTCACCCCCGAAATGCAGGACCGCGCGTATGAGGTGACCAAAGCCGTGCGCGACGCCGTGGGACCAGAGATGGACATGATGATCGAAACGCACGCCATGATGAACGGCCAGATGGCGGTCAAAATGGCCGAACGCCTCGCCCCGCTGGGCATGACATGGTATGAGGAACCCGCCGGACCCGAAAACGCCGCCACACTCCGCGCCCTGCGCGAACGCTTGCCAGGCGATGTCTCGATCTGTGTCGGCGAGCGCCACTACACACGCCACAATTTCCGCTCGATCTTTGAAAACCATATCTGCGACATCGTGATGCCCGACATCACGCGCTGCGGCGGACCCTCGGAAATGAAACGCATCGCCACCATGGCCGAGGCCTACAACGTGCTCGTCGCGCCGCACAATCCGAACGGCCCGCTCAGCACGCTGGCCAGCGCCCATGTCTGCGCGGCAATCCCGAATTTCTTCCGCTGCGAATTCATGTTCAACGACGTGCCGTGGCGCGATGAGGTCATCGATCATCCGCTCGACGTGAGGGACGGCAAACTCCACCTCAGCGAGCGTCCGGGCCTCGGCGTGGACCTGGTCGAGGAAGCTATGGAAGCCCATCCCGGCATCCGCGAACTCAACGCGAAGGAGGATTTCTACGTCTGAAACCATGCCACTGCACATCAATCTAACTGGAAAACGCGCGCTCATCACCGGAGCCAGCGATGGTGTCGGCGCAGGCGTCGCCGAAGTTCTGGCGCGGGCCGGTTGTGACATCGTCGGCACCGGCAGCGTGCCTGCCGATCACCCACGCGCCATCGCGTTTTGTAAATCCGTCAAACGCCATGGCGTGAGTGTCAGTTATCGATCCGGCGATCTCAAAGACCCCGGCGTGCCCGCACGCCTGGTGAGTGAGGCCATCACCGTGCTTGGTGGCCTGGACATCGTGATTTCCAATGCCGGTCGCAATGCCTTCCTCGGTGCCAGCGCGGCCAGCGAACAGGAATGGCAGGACTGCATGAACCTCAACCTCGCCTCCCACTGGCGACTGGCCAAGGCAGCGCGACCGCACCTCCAACAAGCCAAGCCGGGAGTCTTCATCGTGATGAGTTCCAATCACGCCTTCCACACGATTCCCGGATGCTTCCCCTACAATATCGCCAAAACCGCGCTGACAGGCCTGGTTCAATCTCTCGCGATCGAGTGGGGGCCTGACATCCGCGTGGTCGGAGTGGCACCCGGTTTCATCGACACCCCGGGCAATCAGGCCTGGTTCGATTCGTTTCCCGACCCGTCCGCAGAACGCAAACTCACCGAAAATCGTCATCCGGTCGGCCGCATCGGCACACCGGAGGAAGTCGGAAACCTGTGCGCCTTCCTCGTCTCACCGCTCAGCGGTTTCATCACCGGCAACACCATTCTAATGGACGGCGGACGATCCGCGCTGATGCAGGACTGAAACATAGATTTGCTATCTTTATGAGAAACGTGAAGCACCCAAGCCCGTTCCATTTTTTTGTTAGTGGCGCAGCAAACAGTGGCGCGGGCATCCTGCCCGCAAGCCTCTTTCATTCAAGTGCCCGCGCCTCGATGTTCTTCACTTTCATCGCCGCCATCGGCCTATCATGTGTTTCCGCCGCGGAAGACTTCTGGATGCGGAGCGATGATGCAAAAGTCACCCATCATTTCAAAAGCGGCGAAACTCCACTAGTCTTGTGCATGCAGGGACGCAAGGTCGTGATGCAGGTCCAGGTGGATGCCACCAAAGGTCTTTTCTACAAGACCCGCTTCTTCAACGTCCCGAAGGACCGCGTGGACAAGGGACGGGCTATTTTCGAAGAGAACAAAGATCTAATCCCTGAAATCCTGATCGACGGCACACCGATCACACCCGCACTTCCCGCCAAGGCTGACTTCGACGGCATCATGACGCTGACCTATCCGGAAACGAGCGGCATGGTGGCGACGCGCACCCTCTATCCATCCACGACCAAGGCCTTGGTGCTCGATGAATGGCACTTGCGCAATACCAGCGAAAAGCCGGTGAAGGTTGCGGTGAAACCAGGCCGCATCGAAAAGCGCGAGGGCGAAAAGGTAGTCATGATTTGGCAGTCACAGGCAGGCGAGACCACCACGGTCGCACCCAACGGCGTGATTGCCTTCCACTCCAGCATCCATGCGCGCCTAACCGACGATCCAGATCTTGTGATGGATCCGCCCGCCGAGCGTGCAGCACGCCAGACGCTCGTGACCGCGGCATGGAACGGTCCGGGCCGATTAGAAACCCCGGACCGCGATCTCAATGCGGCTTATGCCTTGCAGAAATTCCATGTATTGGAAACCCCGATCGAAACTCACAAAGGCGTCATCACCCACAACGGTAGCCTCACCTATTCCCCCGGCATCTGGGCCAATGATCCCGTGGAATACTCCAGCCCGCTATTTCCATTTTTCGGCGACCCGCAACTGAACCAAGCGAGCATGCAAATGTATCGCATCTGGCTCGATCACTGCCGCGAATATGGCATCGATCCCTTCCCGGGCTCCTTCGAACATGCCGCTCTTAAACTCACTCAAAAATGGCGCGGCGACGATGCAATGGTGCTCTACGGTTTGGCTAAATTCCTCTTGTTCCAAGGCGACCGTGCCGCCGCCGAAGAGATGTGGCCGCTCATCGAGTTCAGCGCGGAATCAGTGAAACAAAACACACGCCCCGATGGCATCGTCGCATCGAAAACCGACGAAATGGAAGATCGCTACCCGACCGGCGACGCCAACCTGAGCTCCTCGTCGCTCGCCTACGGAGGCTACCGACTCGCGGCGAATCTTGCACGTTCCTTGAACAAGCCCGTAGCCGCAGAGTTCGACCAGCGCTCCGACAAACTCAGCAAGTCCATCGAATCCTTCTTCGGCGCGGAAATCGAAGGCTTTAAAACTTACCGCTACTTCAAGGAAAACACCGTGCTGCGCGGATGGATCCTGCTGCCTCTCGCGATGGACATCACCGAACGTCAGAACGCCACGCTCGACGCCATGGTTTCCGACAAACTCTGGCCCAACCGCATGCAAGGCGGCGATATCCTCGCAGCATCCGACCGCCGCGAGACCGAATGGGGCCGCGAAACCTATTACGCCTTGCGCGTCCTATTCAAAGCCGGCCGCACCGAGCAGGCGCTCGACCTAACCCAGCGCTGCGTTAAAGCGCAGATCTTCGGCCCAAGAGGACCGTATCCCGACGAAGACGCCATCGACATGCTCTGCCCCGGCTCACTCTATCCGAGGGTTTTCACCGAAGGCATGTTTGGCATCATTCCCACCGGTCTGGACTCCTTCGAATGCACCCCGTGGCTGCCCAAGGATTGGCCGCGCATGGCCTTACGCGACGTCCGGGCCTTCGGCAAATCCTGGGATCTGCTGGTTGAAAAGAAAGGAAACTTACAGAAAATCACCGTGAGTTCCCAAGGACGGGCAATCCTAACAGAAACCGGACCTGCAGGAAAATGCTACCGCGTAAACTTGTCCAAAACCAAGTGAATCCGAGGAACATCCTCACGGCGAACACGTTTCTCCGTTCCTTCACTTTTTTGTCCTGCACCTGCGAAATTGTCCGATCAAAAAAGAAACTTGCCCGATGGGAGATTTTTACTAAATATCCCGGCCAGTTGCAGCGCTGCCGGTTAATTCCCGCGTTTGCAACCATTCCCGGCCAACACGCCGATCCATGATTTCACAGGAACGATTCCCCATTGCACACACAGTCGATCTTCTGGATCGGCTTGGCCACGCTGTTTCCGATCTATGATCTGGCGTGCCGCCCATCGTTCCGCATCCCTCTTCGCACCGATTTCGTGTGACGGCTCCGGCTGTTCACACCCCGGCGCGTCGCACCCACCCATCGGAGGACACTACCATCGCTAAGCCACAAAAAAATCAGACCAGGGGTCGTTTCCGCGATATGACGCGGATCAACGACCGTATCCGCGCCCCGAAAGTCCGCGTCGTCACCAGTGACGGCCAGCAACTCGGAGTCATGAGTTCCCGCGAGGCACTCGCTAAAGCCCAATCGCTCGGCCTCGATCTCGTCGAGATCGCCGGCCAAGTGGACCCGCCGGTCTGCAAGATCGTCGATTACGGGAAATACAAATACGAGCAGGCGAAACTCAAGAAACAGAAGTCCAAGAGCGCCACCCGGATGAAGGAAGTCAAATTCCGCGTCGGCACCGGCCAGCACGACTACAACATCAAGCTGGGTCGCGCCGAAACATTCCTCGAGGGCAATCACAAGTGCCGCTTCGTGCTCCAATTCCGTGGCCGTGAAAACGCCCACAAGGACCTCGGCTTCGTGGTGCTCAACCGCATCATCGAGGACCTCAAGTCGATGGCCCAGGTCGACCAGGCGCCCCGCCTCAACGGCCGCGCCGTCGCCATGATCCTCTCGCCCCTGCCCGCCCACCTGCGCAAGCGCAAGTTCCACCTGTTCCATGGCGAATTGATGG
>CAYRLT010000158.1:0-5642 GCA_964425095.1 uncultured Luteolibacter sp. | reverse complement strand
CGATGGCGAAAAGCCCGACTGCCCCGAAAAACAGGCAAAGGGTCTGGAAGTGCATCGGGGCCATCTGGAACAGCACGGCCTTCATGATCGGCCAGTTGAAACCCCATCCCAATGTGAGGATCACCAGCATCCAGATGAGGTGCGGCGGAAATGTCTGCGACGACGCGGTTCCTTTGGAGTCTATTCTCTTTGCCATAATCTATATTACACCGGCGACGACGAAATATTTAAAATTTCGTCATTCCCGCGAAAGCGGGAATCCAGAATTGTGTGGGGACACCTTGCCGCAAGCTGTCCCCGGCCCAAAGGGATCGGGCATCGGAGACATGTTTCGCCCAGATCGGCCAGGAACATTGTTGCCGTCGGCGCCGCCGGCACATGGCTCAAATCGATCACCCGGATGCCGTCCAGGGCCTTTTTCATAAACCGCTCCTCTTAATAACCGCGTTTGAAGTCCACCATGCCGTCAACGGTCTCGCCGCGCGCCAGAGCCCGTATCTTGTTTGCAATCTGTGCCACACTTTGTTCCCGCAAGGTGACCGCCGCGATATGGGGCGTGAGGGTGATTTTCGGATGCGCCCAGAAGGCGTGATCGGCGGGCAATGGTTCTTCGCGCACCACGTCGAGCGCGGCCCCCGCCAATGTGCCGTCGGCGAGCAGCGCCAGCAGGTCCTCTTCCACCAGATGTCTGCCGCGCGCGACGTTGATGAGATAGCCGTTCGGCTTCAGTTTGGAAAGCGTGGTCGCATTGAGTATTCCCTCCGTTTCCGGCGTGAGCGGCAGCATGCAAACCAGCACCCGCACGGCGTTCAGGAAGTCATCGAACTGGTTGTCCCCGGTAAACGTGGTGACGCCGTGCAATGATTTTGGCGAGCGTGACCAGCCGAATGTCGGGTAGCCGAATACGGCAACGGCTTCGGCTACGTGTGCGCCGATGGAACCCAAACCCATCACGCCGACGGGGAATTCTTCACGGTTGATCGGCCGGCGCATTTTCCAACGATGGTCTTTTCCCTGTTCGGCGTAAACATCAAACTCGCGGGTATGGCGGATCAGCGCATGGCACACGTATTCCGCCATCTGCACGGCCATGCCCGCATCGTTCAGCCGCACGAGCGGCACGCCCTCCGGCAGGTTCGGCAGCGCCATCACGCCGTCCACGCCCGCGCCGATGTTGAATACGGCTTTGAGTTTTTGCTGCGTCGCGAACAGTTCGGCCGGAGGCGCCCAGACGATCGCATAGTCGGCCTGGCGTTGGGCGCAGGCGGGCGTCCACAGCCACACTTCCGCGTCGGGCAGGGCGGCGGCGATGGCGTCGAGCCACGGCCCGGAATTTTTTGCGGGGAAATAGAAAATAATCTTCATGTCCTTAAAAGGGCGGGCGCACGGCGCCTTTTTGATCATGCTTTCCTTTTTGAGCACGGGCGAGCCGCCTTTTCTCCTTTCATTTTTTGTGATGCAATGTTTTGACGGACATGGCATTGCTTTTGGACGTCGCAATATATGACAAGGATGCTCGTGTGTCAATTATTCAGCCGCATAAAATTCCAGGCTCCTGGCTGGAAATGTGGCGGCAGCCCGGAGGGCTCAATCCATGCTTGTATCATCAAAATGCCCCCGGGGCTCCTGCCGTGGGAGTTTCACTTGCCTCTCCACCCGCCAACCATGACGTATTTTCGGGTCGGCAGGGCTTGCAGGAGAAGGCCGGGAGGTGCCCGTGTATTAGCTTCTCGGTCGGCAGCTTTATTTCGCAAAACATGTTTCTAAAAACATTGACAATTTGAGCGTGAAATGGTTCAGTGAAACAGCTTTTCGGCTGATTCATCTAAAACTGTACAAAGTTTGCAGGTTCCTTCCCACAGCTATACGGGACTTTGGGGAACGGAAATGGCCGGGTCGAGAGTACCGGTAACGACTCATTCAGGAGATCGGACAAACATTCTACCCAATCCGTCGGTCCGTTTCCTCGCGCCGCTCCTGCGGATTGTCCAAAACCTAAGCTTCTCGGTCAACTGTTGGAAACCATACGGGAAGCCGTCCCCGCGAGTAAGTTCGCGTGTATGTCAGCCGCTGATCAGCAACGCCGTTAAGCTGACAGAGCGGAGGGGGACCAGGAATGACTATGCAAGTAATAGTTCCTGAGATTGATGTGTTAATCGGGTGCTCTTTGTGGCTGCACACAAGAGGTGTACTGCCCTTGAGTTTCTCAATAGCAAGCGGGCACGGCATCGACTTAGGCACCGATAGGCAGCGACTATTACATGCTCTTGATGGAGCAGAAATTCCAACTTCAATGATTGATTTTCGTCCAGATGGTCCTGACGTCACCGCCGTATCAAAATCTGAATTCTGGCAAGTCGAGTGCAAGGGAGCCGGACAGGGAAAGCAGTCAACGCAAAGGAACAACTTTGATCGGGCGCTCGCAAGCGCAGTCTCATATTTTATTGATCGATCACCACAATTCTCTTGTGAATTGAGTATCTTGAACGGTGCTATCCCTTTTCTAGGGCTCGCTTTGCCAGCCAGTCGAGACTATTTGGATCAACTGCGGAGGCGGCTGCGAACTCCCCTCAGAAAGCGTCTAAATCTATGGGTCTTACTGTACAACCTGAAAAGCCATACTATCATTCCAGTCCCGCCAAACGAATCCTATCCTCAACTTCAGGCGGTTCCAGTCAGCGCGAACCCTATTCTCCGCTCGAATTCTTCTGGCACTAAGCTCCAGGAGATTTCGTGGCCTTTAGAAAGTTCAGCGGTTAATGGCAGAGAGCCAAAGCGCGTACTGGTTACTCAGCATTCTGCCCCCCCTCCAACTGTAAGGTCAAATAGCGGTGAATCGCTCAATAGAGAATGGAATGTAGGCGCTAGGCACTCACTCTACCACAGAGACGGTACTTTCTTCATGCCCTTGGAACGCTTTCCCGGGGCTTACTTTGATCCCCATGGTTATGTCCTCTTCAGGACGGAACATGAATATGTCAGCAGTCTTTATCTGAGTATTGGCGAAAGGGTTAATGTCAAGGGTGGAATTTCACGCATTCCTGACTACAGAAAAATGAAATGAAAAGCTCAACGAAATGCAACGAATGACGGGGAAGCTTGGTTCTTTCTTCTTGTTCTTAGGCCGCCACCGCTGATTTTGGGCGTTGGGTATACAAAAAGGAGAACTGTTCGTAAATGAAAGACGAAAGCATAGCAAGGGTACTTCCAGATAGCCGATGGATTGGTGCATGTCTTGGCCGAGCGCAGGTTGCGCTCCGACAAGGGCGTGATGTCGATCTCGTTGCAAGAGAACTTTACGAAGGCAGTTCCTTAACGCTTACACGTAGTCGCGAGACGGTTGAAAAGCTTCGCACAGCCGATTTCACAACCCTACTGGAACCGCGAAAGAAAACGGGGTCTGCCGAGAATCCCGTAACCAAGCTTTTTCCTGCGGCTGTCACAGAACGTCAGTTTCTCGATGAGTTGGACCGTCTACGAGAAGCGCGGCCCTCGATAGATTACAGAGATGAGCGTTTCAGTGGGCATACTCTCGTGGATTTTTCGGTTCTCGAGAACGAACTGGAATTACCCATTAACGTAAAGAATGCCGGGACACGGTTTGAAAATGCAGGGCAACTTGTCGGACTTGACCCAGATGATTGCATTCCAATCCCAGCGTACAAGGCACATGATGCAGTTGAGAAAGAGCCTAACCTTCTCTATGCAATCTCAGTTGATTACACTCTCATTAGAAAAATTGAAAGCCACCTCCTCACACAGTTCAATAGAGACGAGGCGGAAGTCTGGCGGCTGCTCAATGAATTTTCAGGAACACTGATTCGGGATGCCGAGGACAAGTTTATCTATTCTATGGCAAACAAGTATTGGTCTGTGTTTTCTGAACATGTGGCGTTACCGGTTTTTCGAATAATCTCAGCGCGGAAGGCCATACGAATACTTCAAAAGCTTCCGAAGAGAACTCCTGGCATAGGTCTGAGGGCATGGGGCACCGGTGCGAGTGCGGAGGTAAATGTCCACATTTCAGTCAGTAATGAGACGAAAGGTTGGGATGAAATACATAGCCGTGTACGCTCAAATGGTGTCGATGATATAATCCAAGCAGTGAACAGAAAGCGCACCGAACTTGTATTTGACCCTGAGATATGATGATAACTGTAAGTCTATTCTCTGGATGTGGTGGTTTGGACTATGGGTTCGAGGCCGCAGGCTGCGAAGTTATTTTTAGGAACGACTTCGACAAGCACTCCTGCAAAACGCTTCGGCTAAACAGTCCAAACGCTGTCATTGAAGCACCTATTGAGGATGTGTCGGAAAGTGATTTCCGAAAAGTCATCGGGAGTTCAGGAAATGGGGTTGATTTGCTCATAGGTGGGCCACCATGTCAGCCATTTTCAAAATCTGCCTACTGGTCCAAGGGAGACACCCTTCGTTTGAAAGACCCAAGGGCAAACACGTTGGTCGAGTATTTCCGGGTTGTCCAAGAATTACGGCCTAGGGCCTTTCTGTTGGAAAATGTGCATGGCATTAGTTATTCTGGCAAAGAGGAAGGATTCCAGTTCATTATTGACCGCATACGAGAAATCAACAGAGCAATTGGTACAGACTATCATCCGGTATGGAGGGTGTTGAATGCTGCCGATTTCGGTGTGCCGCAGCTCCGCGTGCGGTTTTTTTTGGTTGCACTGAGAGATGGCAAAGAATTTCGATTTCCTGAAGCGACCCATAGTGATGTAGATACTGGAACCCAGAATTTGTTCGACATTTCTAGGCCGCCTAATGTCACGACTTGGGATGCTATTGGTGACATAACACCTGAACCAAGCGAAAAACTGGATGTGGGTGGTAAATGGGCTGATTTGCTTCCTTCTATTCCCGAAGGAGAGAATTATTTATGGCACACGGACAGAAAGGGCGGACTCCCTTTGTTTGGGTGGCGAACGCGATATTGGTGTTTCCTATTAAAACTTGCCAAGAGCCGCCCTAGTTGGACGATTCAAGCGCAACCAGGATCAGCAATCGGCCCGTTCCATTGGACGAACAGAAAACTTTCTTGGAAAGAGATGGCGGCAATCCAAACCTTCCCACGCTCGTTTCGCATTGATGGCCCCCGTGTCGAGATCCAGCGTCAAATTGGTAACGCTGTACCTTCGCTTCTCGCAGAAGTGTTGGCGAGGGAGATTGTGAGCCAAGTTACTGGAAAGAAGTTCAGTGGTCAATACGAATTGGAGGTGAAGCAGGCACAAAATATTCCGGACCCGGAGCCTGTGTCCGACGTTCCGAGACAATATCGTTCCCTGATAGGCAAACATGCGCCTCACCCAGGTACGGGAAAGGGGCGGGCCTATCAAGACGATGCCCAAGGCGCTACACCGGACGGTTTCTCCGCTACACTCCAAAACCATCGACCAAGCTGATCGTCATCCGCTTTTGTCCTGGCGCTTCGCGCCAGTCCATCAAACGGCCGCAGCGGGCAGCCGTCCCCGCGAGCAAGCTCGCGTGCACGTCAGCCACTGATCCACAGAGCCGTTATATGAAATGGTCAATCCGCGGCAGTGAAAGGAGGGCAAGACAATATCTAAAGAGCTCAATGTTCGATGGGGTTGGCTCAAGGGAATGTATATTTATACTATCGTTGGTGC
>CAYRLT010000157.1:0-1597 GCA_964425095.1 uncultured Luteolibacter sp. | reverse complement strand
CCGCGCGATCCCCAAAAAATGATTTTGCTGGCCATGATTTCGCAATTCCCACCCTCTCGATAACGCCGCTTCGCAGCTGAATCTTGGGCCATGCCGGAGGAGGGTCCTCCCACCAGTCGCCACGCGCGACTGCTTGGAGGGTCAGCGTCTCGCCTGACCCAAATATTTCCACGGAAAACGCAAAACCACTCCCAGACACCACCCCGCTCAAAAACCCCACGCCAGGCTCGTCGCGCGATCCCCAAAAAATGATTTTGAGGTCCATTATTGTGCAAGTCACACCTTCTCGATGACGCCGCTTCGCGGCTGAAATTTAGGCCATGCCGGAGGATGGCCCTCCCAGCATTAATGTGGCTGGAGGGAGCGTGGAGGGCCGAGAATTTCGCGCCAGACTATGGCTTGGCGAAGGGCTGCAGGGGATTTGATTTCGAGCAGGACTTGTTGGGGCTTGGAAGGAGTTGGCTTGAGCTTACGAGCAATGGCGCGCGGCGCGGGTGCGGGTGCTTGAACGGGTGCGGGCGTTAGAATTTCCGGCGCGACTTCTTGAGGAGCGACTTCTTCGGGCATCGGGATTCCAAATGACTCGAGGAATCTACGCATTTCCTGCTGAGGTTCAGGTTCGTAGACCTCGGGAAGGGACGCGGGCGACGGAGCGGGTTCCTGATAGGGGCTTGCCTCCGCCTCCCGGCGGGCGCGCTCTGCTTCAAAACGACGCTGCTCCCGGCGTTTACCGGATTGTTCGATAAGCCAGTTGATGAGGCTGATCGCTCCAATAATGAGGAGCAGGACGAGTTGTTCCATCGCGGAATCAGGCCGGGGTGGATGATGCCGGCGTGGCTATGGAGTCGCGCATGGCGGTGTCGGACTGGATGTTTTTCAATCGCATGTAGTCCATGACTCCGAGGTTGCCGTTTCGGAAGGCGGCGGAGATGGCCTCCGGGACTTGGGCTTCGGCTTCGACGACCTTGGCCTGCATTTCCTGGGTGCGGGCTTTCATTTCCTGCTCGGTGGCGACAGCGGCAGCGCGGCGCATTTCGGCCTTGGCTTGGGCGACGACCTTGTCGGCCTCTGCCTGCTCGGCCTGGAGCTTGGCTCCGATATTGTCGCCGATATCCACATCCGCGATATCCACGGAAAGGATTTCGAAGGCGGTGCCGGTATCGAGCCCCTTGGCGAGGACGGTCTTCGAGATACGGTCGGGGTTTTCCAAGACATCCTTGTAAGAAACTGCGGAACCGATGGAGGTGATGATGCCCTCGCCGACACGGGCAATGATGGTATCTTCCGTAGCACCGCCGACAAAGCGATTCAGGTTGGAACGAACAGTCACGCGGGCGCGGACTTTAACCCCGATGCCGTCGCGGGCCACGGCGTCGATGGTGACTTTGCCGGTGGTGGGATTCGGGCAGTCGATGACTTTTGGATTGATGCTGGTGCGGACGGCTTCTAGGACGGTTTTGCTGGTGCCTTTAATGGCGAGGTCGATGGCGCAGGCGCGGTTGAAGTCGAGTTGCAGCGCGGCCTTGTCGGCGGCGATGAGGGCTAGGACGACGTGGGAAACATTTCCACCCGCGAGGTAGTGGGCTTCAAGCGGGTC
>CAYRLT010000156.1:0-15496 GCA_964425095.1 uncultured Luteolibacter sp. | reverse complement strand
CTCGGAACGCTCGAACAACTTGAGTTGCTAGATGAGTTCCAGGTCGGCAAGACCGATCTGGAAAACCTGAGCGGCGAACGTTTCGGGAAGATCGAACGGGCCGGGACGGTTCTGTATCGGTTCCGGGCGAAGGAATACCGGTTTTACTTCGAGGTGAAGGAGAACTCAGTGATTGTTCACCGGGTTTTACATCGTGGAACGTTCTCGGATTTCCTGTTCCGCTCGAAGATGCCGTTGGCCGAGGACGAAGCGCTGGCGGATTCCAAGCATTTCTGGAAGCTCATCGATGAAGGCCGCAACGCGAAGCGCATGTGAGCTCTGGCAATTTCAGCTTCCTATTTGGCATGCTCGGGTGGCTGAAAAATTGGATTGGGCGGCATCCATTGTTCGCGGCCGCCTTGGTGGCCTGCACTTGCATCGTGGCGGCGAACGGGCACTGGGCGTGGGGGATTTTGGCGGGAACTTTACTGGCGGCGGCGGGCTTATCTGCGGCGGGTAGGAAATGTGCATTGGCGTGGTTGTTTTGCGGTTGGCTGGCGGTGGGAGTTTTCACTTGGCGCGATGTTTCACGCGATTCGGCGGAGAAGGCTTTGCTGGCGGCACCGGATGGCTGGGTGCAGGCGAGGATGATGAAGGATGCCCGTGGAAGTGACCGATTCTGGGTGGCCCCGGCGGAATTGCAGACTCCGGGAAATGCGGGTGTGAAAGTCCTGTGGGAAGGCCGTGGCGAGATGCCAGTGGCAGGCGCGGTGGTGGCGGCCCAAGGCAGCTACGGCCCCTTGCCGGAACCGCGGAATCCGGGGGAATTCGATCGCGCCGCATGGCTCCGACGGCAAGGCGTGGCGGCGGTGTTTCAGATGGGTTGGCAGGAGGGAAAAAACCTGACCGGATGGTGGGCGACGTGCGGCGCCAAGGTGCGCCACGGTTTTAGAAATGCAGTGACCGCCGGGCTGGATGAGGAGTCGCAAGAAGCGGGCGTCATCCGGGCGGTGGTGATCGGCGAGATCCCGGCGGATGCGGACGCCTTGATCAGCGCGTTTCGCGATAGCGGGACCTTGCATGTGTTTTCGGTGAGCGGATTGCATGTGGCGATGGTGGGGTCAATCGGTTGGCTGGTTCTGGGTTGGGTTGGGGTTTCCCGGCGGTGGGCGGTCGTCGCGTTATTGCCGTTAGTGTTCGGCTATGCGTGGATCACGGGCTTCAGCGCACCGGCCGTGCGATCGGCGTGGATGGCGGCGGTATTTCTCGGCGCTTTCGTGTTTCGGCGGCGGCCGGATCTGCTCAACGCGCTGGGCGCGGTGCTGCTGGCGGCGATGTTGTGGGACGGCCGACTGTTGTTTCAACCCGGCGTGCAACTTTCCTACGGCGTGGTGGCGGTCATCGCGGTGGGCACGTCTTGGGCCACGAAATGCTTCGCATGGATGGCCGTGCCGGAAATCTATCTGCCGACAAAATTGCAAACCCGCTGGCAAGAATTTTGGCTGAAACAACGGCGCTGGCTCGCCCAATCGCTGAGCGTCTCACTGGTCGCAGGATTGGGGTCGGCTCCGCTGACGGCGTTTCATTTCGGCTTGGTGACACCGGTTTCATTGATCTCGTCGCTGGTGTTGGTGCCGTTGGTATTTGTTTTGCTCTCCGCCGCTTTGTTAGGAGCCGCATTGTTGCCGTTGGCCGCGCCGCTTTCTCACGCGGTGAATCGTATGAATGGTGGCGTCGCGAAACTCTGTGTGCTGGCGGCGGAAGGGTTTTCCGCGATTCCGGGCGGAAATATCCGAGTGCGACGGGAAAACCGGCCGACGTTGTTGGTCTATGATCTCGAGCGTGGCGAGGGCGCTGCCTGCTTTTCGGGTGGCGCGGAGGGTGCGGTGCTCATCGATTGCGGCGGACAGCGGGGGTTCAAATATTCGGTGCTGCCGTCGTTACGTAAACTTGGCATCGAGCCCGACGCGGTGGTGCTCAGCCACCCAGATGGCGGCCACCTCGGCGGCGGCTCGTTCGTCTGGGAGGCGCTCCCGATCCGCCAGGCGCTGATGCCGGTCAAGCTTTCACGCAGCCCGTCCTTCCGCGCATGGACGGTGGATGGCCCCAAAGCGGGGATCCGGTTGTTGCCCGCCGCCGCCACCGAATGGTTGGCATTTCCCGATGGTGCCACTTGGGAAATTCTGCACACGCCCGACCCACTCGCCGTGAACGCGCTGGCCGATGAACGGGTGGCGGTCTACCGCCTGCATTGGCGCGGTTGGAAACTGCTTTTCACCAGCGATGCCGGGATGGGAACTGAGTTGAAGTTGCTAGATAGCGGCAAGGACATCTCCGCCGATGTCATCATCGCCGGTCGCCACCGCAGCGATCTTTCCCTCAGCGATGGGTTTCTGGATGCGGTGAATCCAACTGCGATCATCGCCTCAAATTCGCCCTTTCCGATTGAGGAAAAACGCGATCCGGAGACTATGGATTATTGGAAATCCCGCGACATCCTAGTGATCGATCAAGCCCAGTCTGGCGGCGTGACGCTGCGGGTGGATGATTCCGGAAACTTGCATATCGAAGGATTTCTGAGCGAATCGCCCGTGATCCTCACTCGCCACTAACCGACTTCCGGCAACGCAGCCGCCACATCGCTTTGCCTTCGCTTTCCCAAAGTTGTTGGAAATCGGTCTTCGAATAGAAAAACGTTTCCTCCGTCCACTCAAGTCGCTCGAATTTGCCGAACTCCGCGACCTTTTCCTCGACCCACTCGAAATATTCCTGGTGGTCCGTCATGAACAAGAACTCGCCGCCCGGGACCAACACCCGCCGCACCGCTTCCAAAAAATCCGCCTGCACCAAGCGTCGGCGGTGATGTCTGACTTTCGGCCACGGGTCCGGGCACAACAGGTGCAGCCGCGAGACTTGTGCTTCCGGCAGCAACCACTCCACCACATAGCGACTGTCCAATCTCAGCACCCGAGCGTTTTCCAGCCCCCGCCGCGTCGCCTTCCGGCACACCTTGCGCACCCGACCTAACAAGCGCTCCACTCCAAGAAAATCCCGTTCGGGATAATGCGCCGCCATTTCCATGAGAAACGATCCATCGCCACATCCCAAATCCACTTCCAGCGGTCGCTCATCCCTGCGGATTTCACAGCTCGCCAGCTCCCGAAAATAATGTTCCGGGACCATTTCCCCCGCCATCGGCGGACGCGGCAGGATGTTGAGTGCTTGGACTGGCATGGCCCGCGCTTTGTAGCTGCGCCGCTGGATTGCTCAATCTAAAATGCGGCCGCAATGGCCAAGGCGTGGCAGCGAGAGCAAGTTTTCACCGGTAGGGCGGATTCGGCCTGGTCCGCCCACTTTCCCCTCGAGGGTGAACTTGCAGATGGAAAGCGGAATGCTCCGCGCTTTGAGTTTCGTTTTCTCAAACACACCTCATTGGCACCGCCATACGGCGGACAAGTGGGCGTGCCCGGCGGTCACGCCCTACCATTATTATTGCGGCCTGCGCCGCTCACTCGCCGAGCAGGGTGCTGCGCGTGAACAATGGCAACACGTGAATACCCCGCGCTTCGATGGCTTGGCGGCCACCTTCTTCGCGATCCACCAACACGAGACAGAACGCGACTTTTCCGCCGTCGCGTTCGATGGCGTCGATCGCCTTGAGCGTGGACCCGCCGGTGGTGATGACGTCATCGACGACGATCACATTGTCGCCCGCTTTGAAGTTGCCCTCGATTTGTTTGCCCGCGCCATGGCCCTTCGGCTCTTTGCGGACGGTGAAAACTTGCAGCGCCTCGGCCGGGTGTTTGGCGGCGGAGGTCATGCCGACGGCGAGGGAAATCGGGTCGGCACCGAGCGTCATGCCGCCGATGGCGTCGATCTTGAGGTGCTCGGAATGGATTTTCGAGCGCACGGCATGCCAGCCGAGATCGCCGATGAGATTGGCACCGAAAGGATCGAGCGCGGTGACGCGGCAATCGATGTAGAGATCGCTTTGTTTGCCGGAGGCGAGGGTGAAGGATCCGGTCCGGACGGATTTTTCGAGCAGGAGTTTTTTCAGGGCGGCGGCGGTGGCGAGCATGCGGGAGGATTTGAAATGCGGAGCGCGGGGGCAAGCGCGGATCTGCCATGGGCACGGATTGTGGTGGATTCCCCGCTTGTTTCCCGTCTCTCGACGCGCCACGCTCATGGCATGGAAAGTCATGAGTGGTTCGAAAATACCGATGAAGGAAAAGTTTACTACCGGGCGAATTATATCGGCACCCGCTGGACGATCATGACCACCACCCAGAAGCGCGATCCCACCTGGACCGACATCAAGCCGGTGCCCGAGCCGATCTGGCGCGAACTGCGCGACCTCGTTTGGAAAAAATACCAACGCAAACGTTGCCCATGGGAGCGCGTCGCGGATCTGGACCGATTGCTCGGCGACGAGCCGTCACCGAAGTGACCGCAGAGAGCCATCCGCTGCGAGCCGGAAACTCCGCACCGCGCCCGAGTCCACGCCTTTCAACGCCATCGGGTAAACCGCGTTGCCCAAAGAATGGACGATTATCGCGCCGCCATGGCGTTCCTCCCGCTGCACGGCGTGCGGGTGCGCGCCCACGATCAATTTCGCGCCGCGAGCCACGAGCCAGCGCGTCCATTGTCGCTGCTCGTCATTGACTTCCTGCCGGTATTCATCGCCGCCATGCATCATGACGACCACGGTTTCCCCGGCGGCCGACGCCTTGCGGATTTCCTGATCTAACAATTCAGAGTGATCCGGCAAGCTGGCGACGCCCGCTTGCTCATGCGTCGCGACCAAGGCATCCGTAAGGCAAATCCCGAACACGGCGATGCGCACTCCATCATGCTCCGAGCGCCACGGCAGGCAGGCCTCGGCGGCATTCCGTCCCGCTCCCAAAACACCGATCCCCGCTTCGCGCAAAGCGGACAAGCCTTCCAGCAATCCCTCTCTGCCGGCATCGCCCGCATGGTTATTCGCCAGCGAAACGGCCGCGATTCCCTTGCCCTTCAGCCACCCCAAGCGTTCTGGAGGAAACCGGAAATCGTATCGCGGCGGATGATCGGGATTCCGCAGTGATGGCACGCCCTCAAGATTGGCCAGAAACAAACCGGCCGTGCCCTTTTCAAAACCTGGAATCTCCCACCGCGCGGCGCCGGCCAGCACCACGTCGCCCGCGATCCGCACTTCGCACGCCGCTGCCGCTTCACGCGGGACTCGCAATGAAAATACCGGCCGCTCATGTGCAAGTTTTCCCAACTCGATGATTTCAGGAACTCCGCCCAGATGATGCACCACAAGATCATTGCCGCCGAGTTTGCCCAGCGGTTCGCGGTCCTCCCAAAGAGCCGCCACGTGTCGTCCAAAATCGATGGCGAGTCCTCGTTCAATTTCCTCAGGACTGAGAGAAACCGCATCCGCAAGAGTGATGTTTTCCGCCTTGGTCGCAAGCTGCGCGCGCAGTCGCCCGGGATCTCCCCATGCGAGTGGAATGCCATTTCTCCGCCACGCATGGATGAGGAAGTTCGCACAATCCGAACCCCACCCGGTCTCCACGCCTGATAGATTCTCCGCCGTCACGCCCGCGATACCGAAGACGTAGGGCATCTGAAAACACTCGGAGAGCGCCCCACGAAATCCGCCTCCCGTTGCCAATCGCAATTCGATGGGTGCCGCCGGAAGCCAACCGTGGGATGTCTCGAACTCCGCCTCCACCCGCACACGCCCGGCATCGCGGGGTTTCCATGCATCCGCCGCGAGCGCGAAGTCATCGGTGATTCCCAAACTACGACGCGTCTCGTAGATCCAGCGGCCCGGCGAAGTAGCGAAATTTTTTCCCAAGCCCGTCTCAGGAAGCAAATCATACGCTGGACGCGCAGGCTCCAACGCGAACCAACGAACGCGGCCGGTCGTTCCGGCGGGCGGGTCCAGGCGCAGCGCGGATAGCTCGTGTGCCGAAAATCTCCAGACTCCATCGCAATCGATCTCCCCACGGTCCGGATGAATGATCGTTAGACTACGGACTTCGGTCCATGTTTTTAAAATCGCCTCCCAATCCCGTTTTCGGTCGATGATGGATAGTCGATCCCGCATCAACCACCAGTGTTCGCGCAGGCCTGCGGAAACTTGTGCCGCATCCCAGCGGGGGATTGAGGTTTGGATTTTCGCAGCGCGCTTCGAATCATCAGGCCGATCGTCCACCGCCGCATCAATTTCCAAAAGCGCCCCGCGCGTGCGGGCCACCGCGTTGCATGCTAGGGCCACCAGTGCATCTGCCTCCGCATCGTCCACCAGCCACGGCCGCGAGACGGCGATGGCGACCCCTGCGAGGTTTGGCCAATCCATCGCTTGTTTCCAAATAGTCTCAAAAATCGCCTCGCGATTCGCGGGAGTCATGCCTGCGAAAAAATCCAGGTCGAGTGCGAGGATGACCGGCTGGGAGTCCGGCCGCCATGCCGAAAAACCCGCGAGATCGAGCGTTTCCCAGCGCTGCGCAAACGAACCGGCCGAGCGCGGCTCGACCTCCAGGCGGCAATCCAGAAAGCCTAACGCCTCCACGTGCGGCGCGGCGCGCATAGGCTCCGCAAGTGCGGGCGCGGCAAGCCAGCACACCCGGTCGAGTGGCCGCGGCATCAGGGGCTCGATCCAGTTGTAGGATTGGATGCGACCGGTTTCACGCATTTTCTCGACGCGCTTCGCGCGCTCAGACTCCGTGGGCACGCGCCGGATTTCTTCGCGGATTTCCTCCGAGCGCTCGGCCATCGAGGCGTCCGAATGCGCGTCCACCAGCACGAGTTGATAGCGCCCGTCGGGATCGAAAGTCCGCGTGATCCAGCCGAAGGTCTCCGCGTGATTGTCCGCTAGAAAAACCGGCAGCGTTTGGCCGGCTTGCAGGGACGCGATGAGAGCCGCTGCCAGACATGCGGATCTAACGAGCCTGCTCGATCTTCGGCTTTTTATCGAGTCGGACATGGAGGCGGATACCGGTGATGCAGAGGTCTTCGAAGCGGCTTCCCGGATAGATGTCGGTGATCGTAAGACGGATTTTGCGGACTGGCTTTGCATAACCTGTCACGGGAATCCTGATAACCTCCGCTAGATCGGGGATTTCGGTCTCGAACTGATGTTCCCCGTTGAGACTGAAGCGGATTTTTTTTGGTCGTGGATTCGCTTTAAACAAATTGTCTTTCTGATAGCCGGGTTTGATCTGGATTCCGAGCAATGGTTTTGGTTCGGCCGGAGTGATTTCCAGCCATTCGCCCGCGCCCGGGCCGGGAGCGCCCTCACTCCACGCGGTTTGCTCCCAATAGTTGCGGATGTTTTCCGGCACATAAGTGATGTCGCCATCGGCCGCCAGAGTGGAACTTGCCTTCACTTGATAGTTCGAGTGCTCCATGGACCATTGTTTGTCGCGCTCGATGTAATTGACCTTAAGATGGGTTGGAGCGTCCTCCCGCCATCCTCCTGGGTAGCGGTGACCATAAACATACTCCTTCGGCCTCGCCTCGATCTCCAGATCGTCGGCCATGGTGGGTTCTAGGTTTTCGAAATTCCAGACCCATTTGTCGCCCTCTTTTTTGAAGCGATTGACGGGCTTGAGGACCTTGAGTTCCGCAGGATCGATGCCATTGGCTTGCAGCACGATGCGTCCGGTGCCGATGGTCCCCGCCCAGCAAGCGGCGGTGGAGAGGCGGTAGCGAAAGATGGCGGCTGAGCGCGATTCGTCTTCGCTGACGCCCCATTCATTCAATGGATAGGCACTTTGAAACCGGATCATCACGGGCGTCTCCTCGTTAGCCGCGAAGGTGATCTCTGAAATCAACCAGCCGGCGACACCCTTGAACTGCGGGTTTTGGGTGTCCTTCACTTCACCTTGCCAAGTGGATTTGATCGATTTTCCAGCGGCGGCGATCTGATAGTTCCGGCAATAAGTCAGCCGTTTGCCGTCCGGAAATTTCTCCTGCCCCGACACCGCCATCCAATCTCGGTCAAACGACTCCTCCACCGGAAATCCGAAACGCACTTTCACCTTCTTCGCGGTCTCGTTGCGCATCAGGTAACGGACTTCCACATCAGCTTCCTTGGGGCCGAGTTTGACGGTGAGTTTCTCATCGAGAATGCGGATGTTCTCGGTGGCTTTGGGCTCGAAACCTGCGACATCGCCGGTGTTTTCGATTCCGCCACGGAAATAACCGCCGCCATTGGCGTGAAGCGGCTGCACCCATGCTGACAAAAATCCGAAAGCGGCGAGATGGATGATTTTCATCAATCGCATGGTCCGGCAGACTGGGTGTTAGAGCAAGCGGGTTGCGTGCTCAGATCGAGGGCTCTTCAGAGATCACCTTTGCTTTCGGCGGAGCGGAACCCTTCTCAGCGGGATAACGGAAGTGGGCTTCAACTTTGTAGTCGAAGAGTGTATTTTCCCATTTCACGCCGGTGCCGATGTTGTGGACCACCCAAGGCTCAGCCATGTGGGTGCCGGGACCGGGAACGATGATGCCGATGTGCTTGTCGGCATTGGCCAGCGACCAAATGACTATGTCGCCCGGCTGATAGTCGGCGGTATCGCGGCTAGTGGTGAGCGTGGTGCCCTTGCGCTCGAAGAAGCGTTGCAGGTTGGCCACGCGGCGGTGATCGATGTTGGTGTCCGGTCCGGAAGCATCCCACAATTGCGGGTAGTAACGGAAGTGCGCCTTCATGTCCTCGTGGACTTCCTTTTGAAGATCGATGCCGAGTTTGCGCAGGCAGCGAATGACGACATCCGCCTCCGCGCCCTTGTTCGGTGCGACATCCCCATCCGGATAGGCGATGCGGTAATATGCGGGATCGTAGGCGATGTTTTCGCCAGAGTGGATGAGAGCTGCGGCAGCGAGGCGTTTCGTTGGATCGGATGAATCTTGCAGCGAGGAAATCAGGATTTCCGCCTGTTCCATGGAGACCCCTTCCTGTGCCGCTTTGAGGAAAGGAACCAGCGGCCGACCAAACCAACAGCCAATCCCAATGGCAATCACCAGAATCACCCAGCCGCCGAAAAAGTTCGGACGCTTCGGCTTCTGCGGACGCGGGCCGATGTATTCGATGGTGCTGTAGAATCCTTGACGGGAACGGGCCATGAAATGATTTCCTCTCAAACGGGTTGAAGCGTAAATCGGGCCAGATGGCTATGATTTTTTCGAAAATTATGATTTCCCTCAAAGCAAATCATCACATGACCGCGGCGCTCCTTTCTCGACAAACGGGCCGACCCGGGAAAAGAATCACGCATGACGATTTTCACTAGCCCGCGCCCGTTGGTGTGGGGCGAGTTGGATGTACCGATGCTTGGGCTCGCGAAGGACTGGCATGGCGCTCCATTGGAGCCGCCTGCAGCATTTTCCGTCGCCATGGATGCTCGCCGGCTGTGGTTTATCGCGCACCACCGCCACCCCGCCAGCCTTCACCCGGCGGCGCAACCCGGGCGCTTTCAAGCCGGATTGTGGCAGCATGACGTCGCGGAACTTTTCATCGCCGATCCGCTGAGCGGTCGATATTTCGAGTTCAATCTAGCACCCAATGGCGCTTGGTGGTCGTGTGAATTCACCTCTGCCCGCGTCCGGGAGGAGCCAACGGACATTGTCATGCCGGACGTCGCAACCTTTTCAGAGCTGGCAACCGATGGCGAGTGGGTCGCCGCCATGGCGATTCCGCTCGATTTGCTGAGGGCGCGGTTGGATTTCGGCGCGCACTCGCGGATCAACGTGGCCATGATTCTCGGCTCGCCGAATCAGAAATTTTTAACCATGTCGGCACTGGGTGGCGGCGTGCCTGATTTTCACCAACCACAGCAGTTTTCCAAAATCGTGCTCGCACCTTTGCCCGAATGAGCTTCAATTCCCATTTCCCCTAGGTGCTGACCTTGCCAGTCGGGGATTTTTCCCGACTCCCCAGTCCATGATTAAGCGGTTCCAAATTGAGGATCTGATCTCCCAGGATTTATCCGGGGTGGTCTTTCGTGCTTTGGATACGCAATCCGGGGAACCTGTGGCCGTGCGCCGGTTTTTCCCCTTCGGCGCGGACGGCGGCGGCCTGGATGCGGAAGAGCAAACCGCTTACGAAATCGCCCTGGATCGGCTGGCCGGGCTGAAACATCCAGCTCTGCGCTCGGTTGTTTGTGGCGCATGCGATCCCGTCGATCGCATACCTTTTATCGTCACCGAATGGATCGAGGGTGATTCTCTCGCTTCATGCATTGCGGGAAAATCGCTTTCCTCTGAATCTGTCATACTTCTAATCACACAGGCGCTGGAAGTTTGCGAACTGTTCTCCCATGTGCTCGCCGAAGAAGCGATTTGGATAGAAACCAACCTGCAAACCATCATCGTAGGCAGTCCCGAGAGCGCCCGCGGATTCACGTTCTGGATTTCCCCGCTCAAGTGGTTGGGCGGCAGTCAGGAGACTCGCGGGCTGGAAGCCATCGCCACTCTTGGTGAGCAGGCCATGGGTTGGACCGGCCGTATCTTCAGCGACCAATCCGGCGGCGGTCTCGGCGGTTGGCTCAAATGGCTGCGCAGGAACGCCACCACCATCACCCTTCAGGAAGCCCGGGCATCACTCGCCACCTTGATCGGCGCCGAACCACCGCCACCCGTCGCGCTCTTGGTCGCTCAAGCTTCCGAACTACCGACTTGGAAAGCTCCCTCCAAAACCCCGCTGTTGGTGGCCATCGTTCTCGGTGCGCTGGTGGTGCTTGCGATCGTCTTTGCGGTGACCCGCGATTCGGCCCCGGAAAGTGCCGGCCCTGCGGTGGCCGCCAGCGCAGGGACGCCCGCCAAACCTGCAAAGTCCAATAAATCGAAGAAAACCAAACGGCGCGGTAAAGCAGCCAAAGCTGCGGCGCACCCATCTCCGGTTCAAACGCATCCAGCGTCATCCGCCAGTGAACCGATCACGCTTCAGTGGGATGATCATGAAGCCCTTGTCTCCAACAAGAACAACCAGGTAAGCGTTGAGGGCACCGCCAAAAGCATTGATTATTCGGATAGCGGCAAAACCATCTATCTGGTTTTTTCCAGCAATGAGGATCGAAATGCCGCCCAAGCTGGCATTGAATTGGAAAAATCCTCGAAGGAAGAGATGACCAAACAACTCGGACGCTTCATCGGTAAAAAAATCCGCGTCACCGGCGAGGTTACCGTGCAGACATTTCAAGGACTCAATCGCCCGGATATCGAGATAAAGGATCTCTCCGCGGTGGAGATCATCGAGTGACCTTAAGCTGGAAAATGGCCAATGGATAGAAACCACTTTCTCGCCATTCCCTCAATCTCGCTCGTGCACAGATGAACCGTCTTTCACGGTATCCGGCGGATGCAGCAGCACTTTGTCTCCGGCATTGAGGCCGGATATCACTTCGGTGAGCCGGCCGTCGGTGTGGCCGGCCTCGATGGAAACCAAGCGGGCTTTCCCATCCTGATAGACATAAGTTTTCCAGACATTGCCCTCACGAAAAAGAGCGCCAGCCGGAACCACGAGCACCTCGTCCGAATGCCAAACCGCGACGCGAACTTCGACGCGGTAGCGATCGCCGAGTGTTTTTGCGGTGTCCGGAGGGTCGATCAGATCGGTGAGCACATAGACCCGCTGTTCCTCCACGCCGAGGGCGGAGATTTTGGTGAAAGCGGCGGGTTCGATGCGGCGGACGCGGCCTTTCAAGGCAATCTCGCCGCCCCATTGCTCGATGTCCACCGGATCGCCGGGCTTCATGCCCACGGCATCACGGGAGAGAATTTCCGCCTCGATTTCAATATCCTTGGGATCGCCGATTTCCAGGATGGGCGTGCCCGGTGAAACAATCGTCTCACTTTCCTGCATCACCTTGAGCACGCGACCGGAAACCGGCGAGCTCACCGCGACGAGATTGCCGGCAATGCTCACATCCGGGCGCTCGAGCACGGCGCGGGCTTGGGCGAGTTCGTAATCGATGACTTGCAGGGAAAACTCCAAGGCCCGCACTTCGGCGGATTTGATCGCGGCATCCGCTTCAGCCTGATCTCGGGCGGATTCCGAGAGTGCGCCATCGCGTTTCACCGAGCGCACGCGCTCCAGTTCCGCAGCGGCGAGTTTCAGGGCGCTGCGAGCGGCCACAAGCGATTCCTCGGCTTGCTTGCGGGCCGCTTCGTGCATGGAAACCGCAGCTTCCGCTTGCAGCCGCGCCCGGGGATCGAGCAGTGGGGCGACGACCGAATCAATGGTAGTGAGCGTGGTTTTTCCGGCCTCCACCGGATCGCCGGGTTTAAGTGGGACACGCCGCATTTTCCCGGCGACGGGGGCGGCGACGATGTAACGGTTCCGCACGCGGGTCTTTCCTTCCTCGGAAACCCGCACCGTGAGTGGCGCGCGGACCGCCAAGCCAGTCTCGATGATCGCGGGCTTAGGCAACAATCCCCAGATGATAAGGGCGAGCAGCGCCAGCAAACCGAGCCACGGCAGCAAGCGCCGAACGAGGGGTTTGCCCGACGGGCCGCGCTTGTTTTCCCAAGGTGCGGTGGCGGAAGAGGAGTTTTCTGATTCAGGCGCAGCCATGGATTCGTCTTTACATCTATTAATCGATGCGAGGCCCACTTACAAGGGCCAGTCTGATGCGCGGCGCGCCTTCAGGCTCAATCGGCTAGATCCTCATTGAAATAGACTTTGATGAACTTCATCTTGCGCGTCTCGTCAAAGCCGTGTTCCAGCACACGGTCCGGATCGCCCAGCACGCTGGGTTTCAGACGGATCTCAACCCCGGTATCGAGCTTCATCAACGACCCGATCTTCTTCTTCGCCTTGCTGACGTCTTTCTTAGAAATCTCAAACGATTCCTCCAAGCGCTGACCGGTTTCCTCTTCAACCTTGGCGCGGTGTTCGGCGAATCTCGCCTTGCTCTCCGGCGTTTTCAGCACCTGTTCCTCAAACTCCTGAAGACTGAAATGCTCTTTTTCCTCGAAGTATGTGATCGCCTCCCGCACGGCGCTGGTGTCATCCCACGGCGCACTGTCATCATCTTTAGGCTCGGATTTTTTCTCCTTACCCAAAAATGAAACCGCCATTCCGGCGAACTTGTTAGTGAGAAACGGGCTGTCGGTGATGGGCACGACACCTAGGAAATCACGCACCCAAAACCGGGAATCCGAACCCGAGCGATCGAAGGTCAACACATAATAACCCTTCTGCGTAAGGTGATTGAGCACTAGGCAGCCCTTGTCGATGCGCTCCGGGTTGATGCCCTGCTCGGTGTGCAGCTGGAGGTCGCCATCGCGGGTGGAAATGCTGAGGAAGGGCACCACACTCTCGGACTTGAGAATGCACAGGCCGGTGGTCATTTCGCCATCGATCTCAATGTCCTTGATCAGGGAAATGCAAAGATCGCCGGACTTGATGTTCGGGTGGTTGGATTTCGCGTAGAGTCGTTTCGCGATGTCGCAGCCTTTTTCCAACAGCCCGTCGTCCGCCGCGAAAATGGCCGCGGAATAGGCATTCATTTCATGCTGATCGAGCGACGAATGATGGCTGAATCGGTGGGCACTCAGGTTTTTGAAAGGCTTGAGAAATATGGCGGTCAACGCCTCCTGATCGTTCTCCTCGATCTTGAAAACCTCCTTGGAGGTCTGGAGCGGCTCATCCCGTTGGGGATGGCCGACTTTGGCGAGCACCAGACCGGTGGCGTAGGCGGAGGTAAAACGAATTTTGGCTGACATGGGGGCGGCAACCTACACGACTGCATCCGATTGAACATGCTCAAATCCAATAAAAGAAATCCCTTTCTTTTATTCTTGCTGTGGCACGAGAGATGGAAGACTCTCATCACACCATGAGCCACTCCCCAACTGTCTTCTCGCCCGCTGGAACACCGCTGATTGATCGCAGCGTCGGTGAAATCGTCGCCGAATCGCCCTCGCTCGCGCGGGTTTTCCAATCCTTCAAAATCGATTTCTGCTGTCAAGGAGGCCGCACGCTCCGTGAGGCCTGCGTATTGAAAGGGATCGCTGCGGAATCGGTGCTGGAGCAACTCGAAGCCGGGATGCGGATCAAGACCGATCCCGCGGAAAACCCCGCCATGTTGCCGCCGCTTGAGTTGGTGGAGCACATCGTGAGCACGCACCACGCCTACCTGCGGAGCGAGCTGCCCCGCTTACAAGCGATGACTCAACGCGTCGCCCAAGTGCATGGCGGCCACACGCCATCGCTGGTGGAAGTCCACGAAATTTTTGTCGCCATGGCCGAGGAATTGTCCGGTCACTTGCAGAAAGAGGAGCAAATTCTGTTTCCCGCGATTGTCGCCATGACCGAAGGGAAAGCCCACGCCCTAACGCTAGACGGCCCGATCGCCTGCATGCTTCAGGAGCATGACGACGCGGGTGACGCGATTTCCCGGCTGCGGGAACTTACTCACGATTTCACCCCGCCGTTGGAAGCGTGCAACACCTACCGCGCCCTATTCGCCGGATTGGCCGAACTCGAAGAAGACCTGCACCGCCACATTCATCTGGAAAACTCCGTATTGTTCCCGTCCGCCCTTAAAATGGCCGAGCAATAAGGAGAAAGCCTCGTTTATCGACCTTCTAAAATGCGCTCGGCCAACATTTCCGGCAGGCCGGCGTCCATGATTTTCTGGCGGGTTTTGGCAATGTCATACTCGATACGCCGAAAAACGACGATCTTGTGATCCGTATCATAGATCACGTAGCAGGCCCGCCAATCGCCATCCCGGGGTTGGCCGACTGAGCCGATATTGATAAAATATTTCGAGTCGGCTTCGATCTCCACCGATTCGGCAGGCACTTCGCGGACGCGGTCGCTTTTGACGTAAACCCGCGGCACATGGGTGTGGCCGTGGAAACAGAGTTGAGTGAACTGATAGGAAAAATTCGACATCGCATCAAAGCGATTGGTCACGTAGTTCCAGTGTGCCGGTTGGTCGAGCGTGCTGTGGACTACCGTGAAATCGGAGACTTGGCGGACCATGCGCAGGCGGCCAAGCCACTGCCGCTGTTCCTCAGTGAGTTTTTCGCGGGTCCATTCGAGCGCGGCGGCGGCGACCGGATTCATGCTATCGAGCGAGTGGGACCCGGAGGCATCCTCGTCGTGGTTGCCTTTGACGATCGGGCAGTCCAGTGCCCGGACAATCTCCAGACATGCGAAGGGATCGGCATTGTATCCGACGACGTCGCCCATGCAGACATAGTGCGTGACGCCTTGATTTTCGGCATCTTGGAGCACCGCCTCAAGGGCTTCAAGATTGGCGTGAATGTCACCGAAAAGAGCGATCCGCATGGGGAAACAGGGAGAAGATTGAATGGATGGTTGGCATTCCAAACGGGACTGTCGAGACGAAACCCGAGAGTATTATTTTTCGTAACTATTCAGGTCTTTAAGAAAGCTTAAGTAATTTCCTGCGTATTGATGACGACCAAATGTTGAGCGACCGTACCAAAGCCCTGCGTCCTGCAGTCCAAGCCGCCTTCGATGCGGGTGGGTTAGACGCCGTCTGCGAAC
>CAYRLT010000155.1:0-25557 GCA_964425095.1 uncultured Luteolibacter sp. | reverse complement strand
CAACGGCCGCGGCGAAGAGGCGCTTAAAATCGAGAAGTTGAAAACCGACGCGTTAGGCGCCGTGGAAACCGAGGTCATCATCCCGAAAGACGCACCACTCGGAAGCTGGCGCGCCGTCTATCAAATCGGCAACCGGACATCCGCCCAAGTTGCCTTCCAAGTCGAGGAATACCGGAAACCCGAATACGAAGTCAAAGTCGAGGCTCCCACCGAACCCGTAAAACTCGGCGAAAAATTCACCGCCACGATTAAAGCCAACTACTTCCACGGCGCTCCAGTTAGAAACGCGAATGTCGAGATCATCGTCAAACGCTCCTCGCTCGGCGAGCGCTGGTTCCCGGGTTGGCGCTGGGATTGGCTCTATGGCCGCGGCGCATGGTGGAATGGCGCGGAAGCCTCATGGCATCCAACATGGAAACGCTGGGGCTGCATGCCACCGCCGCCACCCTGGTGGGGCGGCCGTGGCCGCTGGACACCCGATGAATTGATCCTCAAACAAAACATCCCCATCGGCCCGGACGGCACCGCAAAAATCGAAATCGACACCGCACCCGCCAAGGAAATCCATGGTGACATGGATGCGAAATATTCCATCGAAGCCCGCGTGGTGGACGCCTCGCGCCGCGAGGAACGCGGCACCGGCTCGGTGATCGCCGCGCGCAAACCCTTCGAAATCGTCGTTTGGACCAACCGGGGCTATGCCAAAGCCGGCGATGCCATCGAGGCCTCGATTTCCGCCGCCACCCTCGCCGGAAAACCCGTGGTCGGTGCCAAGGGCACGCTGAAAATCTATCAACTCGTCATGAACGCGAACGGCCGCATCGACGAAAAGGAAATCCAATCATGGCCGCTCACCACCGACGCCGAGGGCAATGCAAAACAACCGTTCGCCGCACCCGTCACCGGCCAATACCGACTTGCCGCCAACCTCTCCGTCAACGACGGCGAAGCCACGGAAGGCGCCACGATTTTCAACGTCCACGGACCCGGCCGCGATGATCCGAAAGCATGGAAATTCGGACCGCTCGAATTGGTTTCTGACAAATCAGACTACAAACCCGGCGAAACCATGAAACTCAGGGTGAATAGCGATCGCGAGAACGCCAATGTCTGGTTATTCCTCCACATCGCCGGCAACTCATGCCGCGAGGCGAGACGCATCCAACTCGACGGAAAGAGCTTGGAAATCGAGGTTCCGCTCACCCTCAAGGACATGCCCAACATCTTCATCGAAGGCTTCACGGTCCACGGCGCAAAAATTCATGGAGCTGTGCGCCAAGTCCTCCTCCCTCCGGCGAGCAAAATGATCGAGGTCACGCTGGAACCCGCGAAAACGAAGGTGAAGCCACAAGAAAAATCCAGCCTCCGCGTCACCCTGCGCGATGCCGATGGCAAACCCGTCACCGGCACCACCGTGCTCACGATCTATGATAAATCGCTCGAAGCCATCACCGGTGGCTCCAACGTCGGGCCGATCCATGAGAACTTCTGGAAGTGGAAAAACTCATATTCTCGTCGTGGATTCTCCTCTATCCCCGGCTCACCCGGAAATCTCCTGCGCCCAAAAGTCCTCGGCATGCAAACCCTCGGACACTTCGGCGATATGGGCATGGGAAGCGGCGGCGGCTTCGGAAGAGGTTGGGGCGATGGCGGCGGGGGTGGCTTCGGAGCTAGGCGTATGATGAGCCCTTCAGCCCCCTCGTCCTCCATGGCGAAGGTCATGTCTGCCCCAATGGCGATGGAATCCATGGTAACATCTGGCAACCGCAGCGGTGATTTCGCCGTCGACCACAACAGCATCGATGCCATCCTCAACAATCCAAATCCTGCGGGAAATGCCGCTCCCATCCACGTCCGAAAAGACTTCGCCGATCTCTTAAAATGGTCCGGCTCCATCCAAACCGACGCCGATGGCCGCGCCGAAATTCCACTCGAATTCCCCGACAACCTCACCACCTGGAAAGCCCGCGTCTGGGTGCTTGGCAAAGACACACATGTCGGCGAAGGCAGCACGGAGATCATCACCTCCAAGGAATTGTTAGTCCGCCTGCAAGCCCCGCGCTTCCTCGTCGAACGCGACGAAGCCGTGCTCAGCGCCATCGTCCATAACGACCACGACGCGCCGAAAACCGTCAAGGTTTCGCTAGAACTCGATGGCAAAAACCTCGAAGCCACTGACGGCTCCTCCAAAACCGTTGAAATCGCCGCCCGCTCGGAAGCCCGCGTCGATTGGCGGGTGAAAGCGCTCAAGGAAGGCGAAGCCACCATCCGCATGCGTGCCGATGCCGGTGACGATGGCGATGCTGTAGAACGCAAGCTGCCGGTCCTCGTCCACGGCATGTCACGCCAAGACGCATGGAGCCGCGCGGTGGAACCCGACCAAGAATCTGCTAGAATCGAGATGGAGGTGCCGGAACAACGCCGCCCGGACCAATCGAAACTCACCGTCCGCTTCTCGCCCACCATCGCCGGTGCGGTGGTCGATGCGATCCCCTATCTCGCCAGCTATCCTCACGGCTGCACCGAACAAACGCTCAACCGCTTTGTGCCGCTCGTGATCGCGCAAAACATGCTCAAGGATCTCAAAATCAACCTCGCCGAAGTCAAAGCCAAGCGCACCAACCTCAATCCACAGGAACTCGGCAACGCCGCCGACCGCGCGGCCCAATGGAAACAATGGCAGAACAATCCGGTCTTCGATGAACTCGAAATGGAAAAAATGGTGTCCGCCGGAGTGGACAAACTCATGTCCATGCAAAACTCCGATGGCGGCTGGGGATGGTTCTCCGGTTACCGCGAATCTTCCTATCCGCACACAACGGCAGTAGTCGTTCATGGCTTGATCGTCGCCAAGGCCAACGGCGCGAAAATCCCCGAGCCCATGCTCGCATCCGGCATCGCGTGGCTCATGAGCTACGAGAAAAAACAAGTCGCCGCCCTGCAACTCCACGTCGAGCGCGAGGCATTGCGGAAGGAAAAGAAGAAGATCAAAGACGACAACCGTTACGAGAAATGGAATTGCGATGCGACCGATGCCTTCGTCCGCATGATCCTCGGCGAGGCCAAGCGCGATTCGGAACCGATGCTCGCATTCCTTTACCGCGATCGCATCGACCTACCGGCGTATGCAAAATGTTTGTTAGGACTCGAACTCCACCGCAAACGCGATGAATCGCGCCGCGACGAGGTGATGAAGATGATTTCCCAATTCCTCAAACGCGACGCGGAAAACCAAACCGCCTATCTCGACCTCAAAAACACCAACTACTGGTGGTTCTGGTATGGCAGCGAAGTGGAAGCCCACGCGTGGTATCTCAAACTGCTCGCCGCCGTGAAACCCAAGGACGCCGACACCCGAGGCTTGGTGAAATACCTCGTCAACAACCGCAAGCACGCAACGTATTGGGAATCCACCCGCGACACCGCCTACGCCATCGAGGCCATCGCCAGCTACTTCAAAGCCAGCGGCGAGGACGCGCCGGAGATGGATGTGGAAATCATGTTGGACGGAAAATCGCTGAAGAAAGTCTCCATCAATCGCGACAACCTCTTCACCTTCGATGGCACCGCATTTCTATCAGGCGAAGCGGTCACCACCGGCAAACACACGGTGGAACTCCGCAAGATCGGCAAAGGCACGCTCTACGCGAACGCTTACCTCGAAGTCTTCACCCTCGAAGACAAACTCCGCGCCGCCGGACTCGAAGTGAAAGTGCAACGCAAGATTTCGAAACTCGTCGAGTTGGAAAAAACCACCGAAGTCCCCGACGCCACCGGACTCGTCGTGAAACAACAAGTCGAACGCTTCCGCCGCGAACCACTGGCCGATGGAGCATCCGTGAAATCCGGCGACCGCATCGAAGTCGAACTCATCCTCGAAAGCAAAAACGACTACGAATACCTCCTCTTCTCCGATGCCAAAGCCGCAGGCTTCGAAGCACTCGACGCACTCAGCGGCTACATCTCCGGCGATGGCGGCTTCAGCGCCTACATGGAACCCCGCGACCAATCCGTGGATTTCTTCATCCGCGCCCTACCACGCGGCACGCACACGCTGCGCTATCAACTCCGCGCCGAGGCCCCCGGTTCTTACAAAGCCCTGCCCGCCGAAGCCTCCGCCATGTATGCCCCAGAGCTGAGAGGAAACTCGGAAGATCAGAAGATTTCGATTGAGTGAGAGGCTAGGGGATGCTTGAATGCTGTTCATATGAACCGCACGCCATCAGATAGGAATCATGGGAGTGATAGGAATCATGGGAATCATAAATCCCATCATTCCTATAACTCCCATTCTTCCCATTCCCCAGAACGCGTCCTCCCCCCAAGAGGAAATCCACACACTCTTCGCTCCTACCAAAAATCCGAAGTCATCTACGACATCACCTATCGCTTTGCGAACAAGCACCTCTCCTACAAAGACCGCACCATCGACCAGATGATCCAATCCGCGCGGTCCGGAAAACAAAACATCCTCGAAGGCAGCAAGGCCGCCCAAACCTCCAAGGAAATGGAGATCAAGCTCACCAACGTCGCGCGCGCAAGCCTTGAGGAGCTTCTCGATGACTCCCGCGACTTCCTCCGCGTCCGCGATCACGCCCAATGGGACAAGGACTCCAAAGAAGCCCTCTTCATCCGCCGTCTCGGTAAAAAATCACCACAAACCTACGAGCTCTACCGAGAATTCTTCGACACCCGACCGCCCGGCGTCATCGCCAACATCGCCATCTGCCTCATCCACCAGGCGAACTACCTCATCGACCAACAACTCAAAACCCTCGAAGCCGAATTCACCCAACAAGGCGGCATCCGCGAACGCATGACGCGTGTGCGATTGGAAAATCGCAGGAAGCAAGAATAGGAATGATGGGAATCATAGGAATGATAGGAATCATAATTCCCATCCCTCCTATGATTCCCATTCTTCCCATCATTCAATCATCCCCAAGACGCCCTCATCCAAAAAATCCTGCCCGTAAATCAAATGATCTAGCAGTGGAACACCCGCAAGTTCCTCAATGATTCCCTTATTGGTAATCATCGCGGTATCCAGTTCATCATCGAGTTGGTTGAGAATAATGCCCGCGCAGCTCAAGCCTTTGGCGCGGATCGCATCGACGGTGAGCAGAATATGATTCAGCGCCCCGAGTCGGTTAGCGGCCACGAGAATAACCGGCAGACCAAGATCCTTCGCGAGATCTGAAACCCGGTAGTTCGGGGCCAGCGGCACCTCCCATCCGCCCACGCCCTCGACGATGATTTGCGCGTGAGCGGCAGCCAGATGATGGAAGCCAGCCAGCAAATCCGCCGGATTCACGGTTTTATTTTCCAACAACCCGGCGACATAGGGCGCCACCGGCGTATTGAGATGGAGTGGGTTCACCTCATCCAAGGTCAGCCCACCCGAAGCGGCGGCCAACAAGGTGGCGTCCTCACGATCCCCACAGGAAACCGGTTTGTAACCCACGGCATCAACGCCTTCCGCCCGTAACATTTCCAAAATAAGGCGGGTGACGTAAGTTTTTCCCACATTGGTGTCCGTGCCCGTTACAAAGAAGCTCATGCGCAAGTGGTGACTTCTGGCGGCAGGCGGGTCAAGTGAGCGCCGCACAAAAATCCAGGAGCGGCGGAACGTGTCCGCCGAAGTCCATGAAAAGCCAATGAGGAGAGCGATGCGCTTTCCATGGCCCTCTCATGGTCAGGGCGGACACGTTCCGCCCCTCCTTGAGCACCTATGACAGGCCCCTAGGGCATTTGCATCCTGAACCTTGGCTCAAGTGAGACAGACAAATTTCCTTTTGTCGTCGGGGGATCTCGGGCAAAGTCCCGCCACATGACAGCGGATTTTCTTGTGATCGGGACCGGCATCGCCGGACTGTCTTTCGCATTGCGGGCCGCCCGGTATGGGTCGGTGGTGGTCGTCACCAAAGGCGATGCTTACGAATCCAACACGGCATGGGCGCAAGGAGGCATCGCCTCGGTGCTGCCGGAAGGCCAGCGCGACGCCGGGGATTCCGAGGAAGAACACGTGGCGGACACGCTGGATGCCGGGGCCGGACTTTGCAAAGAGTCAGCCGTCCACACGATCATTCATGAGGGCGCTTCCACGATCCACGATCTACTCGACTACGGGGTTTCATTCGACCGCGCGAACGATCATTTTCAACTCGGAAAGGAAGGCGGGCACTCCCATCGGCGGATCCTGCATGCCAAGGACACCACCGGCCGAGAGGTCGCACGCGCGTTGATCGAAACCGCTCGCAACACCCCAAATCTCACGTTGCTGGAAAATCATTTTGTCATCGATCTCATCACCTCGGTGAAACTCGGCGCTGTAGCGGAAGACCGCGTGCTCGGAGCCTACGTGCTCGAACGAAAAACCGGCGAAGTGAAGGTTTTCCAATCCGACCGGGTTATTCTAGCAGCAGGCGGCTGCGGCAAAGTCTATCTCTACACCACCAACCCCGACTCGGCGACCGGCGACGGTGTCGCACTCGGTTGGCGTGCCGGAGCCACCGTCGCGAACATGGAGTTCATCCAGTTTCACCCCACGTGTTTCTTCAATCCCGGTGCCACCGGGCCGGAAGCGAGATCATTCCTTGTGAGTGAGGCGGTCCGTGGTGAAGGCGGCATTCTCATCAACGCGAAAGGCGAGGACTTCACCAAAGCCGTCGATCCCCGCGGATCGCTAGCTCCGCGCGACATCGTCGCCAGAGCGATCGACCGCGAACTCAAGCGCACCGGCGCGCCCTGCGTCTATCTGGATGTGACGCACAAACCAAAAGGCTTCATGGCCGAACGTTTTCCCTACATTCACGCGACCTTGCTGAAATTCGGCCTGGATTGCGAAAAACAACCGATTCCCGTGGTCCCGGCCGCCCACTATCAATGCGGCGGCATCCAGACGGATGTGAATGGAAAAACCACGATTCGCGGGCTGTTCGCCATCGGCGAGGTCGGCTGCACCGGCCTGCACGGGGCAAATCGTCTGGCCTCGAATTCATTGCTGGAAGGCAACGTCGTCGCCCGCCGTGCCTTGGATGAAATGATGCGCCTCTATCCGCCCGGCAAAGAAGTCCTCAATCCGTCGACGATTCCCGAATGGGAGCACGGCGACACGGCGGAGCCAGATGAATTGGTCGTCATCTACCACAATTGGGATGAGATCCGCCGCCTGATGTGGGACTACGTGTCGATCGTCCGCACCGACAACCGTCTGCGCCGCGCCGCCGCCCGCTTGAAAAACCTCAAACGCGAGGTCCGCGAGTTTTACTGGGGCCACCGCGTGAACCCGGACATCCTCGAACTCCGCAACCTCGTCACCGTCGCCGGCCTCATCGTCGAGTGCGCTCTGCGCCGCAAGGAATCCCGCGGCCTTCACTACACACTCGATCACCCGGAGTCCGACGAGCACTACCGCACCGACACCTTGCTGCGGAAGTTCTAACGTTATCTCACTTCTTCCGCAATTTCGTAATACGGCCAGTCTGGTTCCAATCTTGGACGTAAAGATCGCCATTGGCGGCGAAAGCGATGCCATGCGGAGCGGTGAAGATGCCGAGCTTCTGTTGTTCGGGGGATACTCCAAAGCCGGCCCATTGCTTGCGGTCCGGATTATCGCCTAGAAAGGCAAGCGGGGTGCCGGTTTTATCCAGGATGACGGCACGAGCTTCGAGCTCTGCAACTGCCAGATATTCGCCATGCCATGTGAACGAGCACGGGCGGCGGAGGTTGGTGGCATGAACGCCGATCCAGTTGCCTTCGAGATCGAGGTGGCAAAGGCGGCGGTTTTCACGATCCGCCACAAGCAGACGCGGAGCGCCGAAGCGGGTGTCGATCGTCAGGCCGTGGCAGGTGTTGAATTGACCATCGCCCTTGCCCTTGCCGCCGAAGGTTTTGAGAAGTTTTCCGCTGGCATCGAATTTATGGATCAACTGCGAGCCGTAGCCCATGGCGGCAAAAACCGCGCCATCGGGAGCCACGGTCACTGCAGTAAGTCCCTTCCAACCGCCGGGCACCTCGCCGGTGTTGGCATTGGGGATTTCCGAGAGGAGTTTCCCGTCGGTATCGATCTTGCAGATGCGGAATGGAGTGGGCGCGAGGCCTTTGGAAATGCGACCCTTGTTGCCATAGCCATTATTTTGCGCACCGTAGATCACCGTCTTGCCGTCCTCCTCGCGCAAGGCCATGGCGTGAAATCCCTGACATTCCGGAGCGATGCTTTTGACAAATGTGCCATCCGCCTCCCAAACGATGATCGAAAGTTCGGAATCCGTGCTGAAATAGACCCTGTGGTCCGGGCCGGTGAGAACGCCGCCGTGCGTAGGCCCGAGCGCCTTGCCCTCCGGCAGCACACCCCAGCCGGGAACAGCTTCATAAGTCCACTCGCCATTGCCGGTGGTCACCGGCGTCTTCACCTCGGAGCCGGGAGTGGTTCCATGATCAGGATGGGCGGAAACGAGAGCTGGAATCAGGGTGATTAAAATGAGGCGGAGTTTCATAAGGCAAATGGATTCAAGTAGGTGAAAATTCAAAGCAACTGACGGATCAACCGCCCAACGGAATGCTTATACTGACGAGGAAAGCAGTCCTTTCGAAAATTTCATAGCACGATTTTCTAGGGAAGGCGCTTGCGTGCCTGGCTGGAAACGCGCGAAGTTCAAGGCACCCGCCGCACGCGGCCACTGCCATGCGCCTTGCCGTCATCAATATCGTCGGACTTTCGGAGTCCCTACTAGGACCGCACCTGCCGGGTCTCACCGCCTTTGCGGAAAAAACCGGGTGCCAATCCTACGCTCCGGCATTTCCCGCGGTCACCTGCACAGCGCAGTCATCGATCGCCACCGGCACCTCGCCCGCGTCGCACGGCATCGTCGCCAATGGCTGGTATGACCGCGAATCCGCCGAGGTCCGCTTCTGGAAACAAAGCAACCACCTCGTCCACGGCGAAAAACTCTGGGACAAACTCCGCCGTGAAATCCCCGGTTTCACCTGCGCGAAACTTTTTTGGTGGTATAACATGCATTCCACCGCGGATTTCACCATCACTCCGCGCCCGCTCTATCCGGCGGATGGGCGCAAGGTGTTCGACATCCACACCCAGCCGATGGGCTTGCGCGATGAACTGAAAAACGATCTCGGCGAGTTTCCATTCCGCGCCTTCTGGGGGCCGGCCGCAGGCATCGCTTCGTCCGAATGGATCGCGGCCTCCGCGAAATGGATCGAGGAGCACCACTCCCCTACCCTCAGCCTCGTCTACTTGCCCCACCTTGATTACCCGCTCCAAAAGGACGGCCCGAACGCTCCTAACATTCCCGCCGAACTCGAAAAAATCGACCGCCTCGCCACTGACCTCATCCGTTTCTACGAATCCCGCGGCGTCCGCGTGCTGGTGCTCTCCGAATACGGCATCTCCCCGGTCACCCGGCCCATCCACCTCAACCGCCTGTTCCGCGAACGGGGCTGGCTTTCGATCAAAAACGAACTCGGGCTCGAAACACTCGATTGCGGCGGATCGCGCGCCTTCGCCGTCGCCGATCACCAAATCGCCCATGTCTATGTGAACGACCTTACAATCCGTGACGAGGTCCGCTCGCTGTTAGAAACTACTCCGGGTGTCGATGAGATCCGCATCCCGACCGAAACCTGGGGCCCCGGCATCGCCAGCGAACGCGCCGGGGATTTCATCGCCATCTCGGCCCCAGACGCATGGTTCACCTATTATTTCTGGGAAAACGATGCGCTTGCACCCGATTACGCCCGCACCATCGATATCCACCGCAAGCCTGGCTACGACCCCTGCGAATTGCTCGTCGACCCGAAGCTCAATCTCCCCCAACTGAAAATCGCCAAGTTCCTGCTCAAGAAAAAACTCGGCCTGCGCGGATTGTTGGAAGTCATCCCTCTCGACGCCACCTTGGTCAAAGGTTCGCACGGCCGTGACCGAGTCACGGAAAACGAACGACCGGTCTTGTTAGGAACGCGTTTTTCAGTCGGCAGCGCGGAGGACGTGCATCAAGCGATCCTCGACGCGGCGCTCACCTCGGCATGATCACGATCGCGTGTTCGTCGTAGCGGGCCTTGGCATTGGCTTGCGCCAAGACATATTGCAGAACGCCGCGCACAGGCGTGTTTTTCAATACCAACGTGATCTTGGCTCCAGCGAGGCCGCCCTTGGGATCCTGAATAATGAAATTGGCCATCACCTCTTCCTTCGATTGTTTTTCAACGATCATCTGAAGCCCATCGAGCGCTTCCTTAAGCGTCGCCTGGTCGAGTTTGAATTCCGGCACGACCACATCGCCGAATTTGGCCTCACGACCTTTCGCTGCGATACTGGCGTAATTGATCTTCAACTGGCCGAGGCTGTATTCCGCATTGGCATGGCGCGGATTTGCTTTCAGCGCCTCCAAATATGCCTGACGCGCGGTGACCGGATCGCCCGCCTCTTGCGCGGCAACTCCCTGCCGATACAAAACCTCCGCCTGATTGATCTGAGCCGGGGTTTGCGCGGAGGCTTGAGAAACCAGCGCGGCGGCGATGACTAGCGACCGAAGACGGATGACAAGTGATACATCTTTCATGAATTAAATTTCTAATTCAGCAGCGATCGTTAAACAAGCCCGAAACTCACGCCCCTTTCCGCCGCCACCTTGGGCATTGCCCTTGCGGAAACAGGCGCTTAGCATATCGGCCGCCCGCGCAACATCCGGGTGCTAGTCCCATGAATATTATCATCGTCGGAGCTGGGGAAATCGGGCGTCATCTGGCCTCCGTGCTCTCCCAGGAAACCCACAACATTTCCGTGATCGAGAAAGACGCCGCTTTGGCCGTAGAGCTCGAGCAGGTCATCGATGGCAAGGTGATCCATGGCAATGGCGCGAGCGTTGAGGATCTGGTAGAGGCTGATATCGGCGAGTGCGATTTATTTCTCTCCCTCACCTCCTCGAATACCGCCAACCTCATGTCCGCCTCGATGGCGAAAAGCATGGGCGTGGCCAAAGTGATCAGCCGTGTGCATCCCGGCCTCCAACGCGAGGAATGGTTGTTCGATTTCAAAGGCCACTTCGGAATCGACCACCTATTCAGCTCGGAGCGACTGACCGCCATCGAGCTCGCGAAATACGTGCGCAACCCGGACTCACTCATGGTCGAGGAACTGGCGAGGGGCCGCATCGAACTCCAACAAGTGCGGATCGGCCCCAAGGCGGATGCCTGTGGACTGACGTTGAGGAAGCTCAACGCTCCGGACGGGATTCGCGTAGCAATGGTTTTGCACAATGGCACGAATTCCGTGCCAAATGCAGATACGGTCTTGGAGGCGGGCGACCTAGTGACGATTTTCGGCGAACCTAGGAAGTTGCGGGATTTTTCCGGTCGACTCCAAGGCAAGTTGGCGAAACAAGATCGACTGCGCGTGGTGATATTCGGCGGCAATGAATACGGGTTTTCGCTCGCCCAAATGCTGGAAAGCGTGGACTGCGATGTTCGTATCTTTGAAAAGGACGCCGCGCTCTGCGCTAAAATCGCCGACCGCCTAACCAATACCACCGTCATCCGCGCCGATGCCACCGTAGTCGCCGATCTGGAAGAGGAACAGGTCGGTGAGGCGGACTTTTTCATCGGCACCAGCGCGGATGACGAAGATAATGTCATGTCCTGCCTTCAAGCCCACACGCTGGGTGTTAAAAATTGTCTGACGCTGATTCACCGCGCGGACTATGCCGCAGCGATTTCCGCAAGCGGCCATCATTTCGGCATCCGCGCGGCAGTGAGCCCACGCGAGGCCACCCGACGGGAAATCCAACGATTTATCACGACTGATCGCTATCACGTCCTGAAATCATTCGAGGGCGCGTTCCTCATCGAGATCCGGGTGGGTAAGGGATCGCTCGCCGCAGGCCACATGGTGCATGAGGTCGCGTGGCCGATGGGAACGGTCCTCGTCGGTCAACTGCGTGGTATCCATGCGGATGTCCCGGGACCGAACGATATTCTGTTAGCAGGCGATCATTTGTATGCGGTGGTGGAGCAAACCTCGCTCAAAGCCTTCGTGAAACTGCTCGAGGAGTAATCACCCCCCACCCTACTGAATGAATCCCCGTTTGGTTTTACACATTATCGGCATCCTGCTTTTGCTGGAGGCCGTGGCGATGGCGGCTTGTGGCTTGTTCGCGCTGACGGATGTGGTTGCCGGCGAATCGGACGCGATAACCGCTCTATTTCAGTCGGCGGGCATCACCGGGCTTTTCGCCTTGGCGATGATCGGGGCTGGCGGAAAACTAACCTTGAAAGGACGAATTCCACGGCGCGAGGCGGTCATCGTCGTCGGTCTCGGGTGGTTGCTGAGCAACGCCTTCGGCGGGCTGCCCTATATGCTCTGTCCGCCCGGTCTGAACTGGGCGGGCGCGTTTTTTGAATCGGCATCCGGATTCACCACCACCGGGTCATCGGTGATGACCGATATCGAGGCTTGGCCACGCGGCATACTGCTGTGGCGCTCGACGACACAGTGGCTCGGCGGCATCGGAATCCTGGTATTGTTCGTCGCGGTGCTTTCTTACCTCGGCATGGGTTCAAAATCGTTGTTTCAAAATGAATCATCATTCCGCAGCGGCGAGTCGGGCATCGCGCGGATTCATGAAACTTCGCTCTCTTTACTGAGGATTTACCTAACACTCTCCGCCACCTGCGCCATCGGCCTGAGGGCGATGGGCTTGTCTTGGTTCAACGCGATCTGCCACACAATGGCCGCAGTCTCAACCGGCGGCTTCAGCAACCACAACAAGAGCATCGGATTTTACTCGGAGTGGGGAAATGGCTGGCTCATCGAGCTTTGGATCACGCTCTTCATGTTGCTGTGCAGCCTGAATTTCCTCGTCTTCGTAGTCTTGCTCAGAAAAAACTGGCGACGTTTCAAACAGGAAGAGGACGCCAAATGGCTGATCGGCATCTGCCTGTTATTCATTTTCACCATCGCCGGCGGACGGGCATGGCATGGTGACGCGGAATTCCTCCAAGCATTGCGAGACTCCTCGTTCGTGGTGGTCACGATCGTTTCGACCACCGGCTTTGGCACTGCCGATTACGAACTATGGCCGGCTTGGGCAAAGGTGTTGCTGGCCTTGCTCATGCTCATCGGTGGTTGCTCGGGCTCCACGGCCGGTGGCTTCAAAGTCGGTCGTTTGCTAGTCTTCCTGAAATCCGCCCGCCAGGAAATCGTCCGTGCCTTCCGCCCGAATCTGGTGTTCCGCCTCACGGTGAATGGCAACACGATCGATGATGACGCCCGAGCACGAACCATGTTTTTTCTAACAATGTATTTGATGATCTGCGTATTTTCCACTGCCGTCGTAGGCTTCATGGAAGCGGGCACCGGAATCTCGCTTGAAACCTGCGGCGGTTCAGTGCTGGCGGCCATCTCTAACATTGGTCCGGGATTTGGCACTGTAGGACCTACCGAAAACTTCGCCCACCTCCGGGATTCCACCCAAGTGTTTCTCGCATGGCTGATGATTCTCGGTCGCTTGGAACTCTTCGCCCTGTTAGTCTTATTCTTCCCAAGCGCCTGGCGGAAATACTGACGATCTCTGACAATCTTCCCCCACGCGCATTGATCCTAAATTCCGCAACTGAAACCACGGATTATACGGATCATGAAAGGGGTGTAGATGAATTATCGCCAACCTGTTGGATGAGTGTCTAATCTGATCGTAAATGGTAACCCTCTCCGTGTAATCCGTCAAAATCCGTGTAATCCGTGGTAAAAACCGATCGAACTCGGCCTTCAACGGCGGATTACAGATTGATAAAAAAAACGGCGGACCTTTTTGAGGTCCGCCGTTTGAGAATTCGGGTGTGAGCGAGACTCCCACACTCCTTGAGTTACTTGTTGAGCACCTTCATCTTGCTTACGCCGTAGACGGCGTCATCACCCAGCTCTTCTTCGATGCGGAGGAGCTGGTTGTATTTTGCAATCCTGTCCGAGCGACTCATCGAGCCGGTCTTGATTTGGCCGCAGTTGGTGGCCACCGCGATATCAGCGATGGTCGAGTCTTCGGTTTCACCGGAGCGATGGCTGAGCACCGAGGTGTAGCCGTTTTCCTTGGCCATTTCGACGGCATCGAAGGTTTCGGTGAGCGAACCAATCTGGTTGACCTTGACGAGGATCGAGTTGGCCACGCCGAGCTTGATGCCCTTGGCGAGGAACTCGGTGTTGGTGACGAAAAGGTCATCGCCGACGATCTGAGTGGTCTTGCCGAGCTTGTCGGTGAGGATTTTCCAACCGGCCCAGTCGTTTTCATCACAGCCGTCTTCGATGGAGATGATCGGATATTTCTTCTGGAGCTTGGCGTAGAAGGCGACGAGTTCCTCGGCTGACTTCACCGACTTGTCGCCTTTCTTGAAGACGTAGGCCTTCTTTTTCTTATCGAAAAACTCCGAGCTGGCGCAATCGAGTGCAATAGCAACTTGGTCGCCGACCTTGTAGCCAGCGAGTTCGATCGCCTTGCAGATGGTCGCGAGGGCATCGTTCGCATCCTTGAAATTCGGAGCGAAACCACCTTCGTCACCGACGGCGGTGGAAAGGCCACGGTCATGGAGGACCTTTTTAAGAGTGTGGAACACTTCGGCACCGTAGCGGATGGCTTCACGGAAGGTTGGCGCGCCGATAGGCACGATCATGAATTCCTGGAAGTCGATGGGGGCGTCAGAGTGAGCACCGCCATTGATGACATTCATCATCGGGACGGGCAGCACCTTGGCGTTCGGGCCACCGAGGTATTTGTAGAGCGGGATGCCCAGCTGGGCGGAGGCTGCTTTGGCGACGGCCATGGAAACGCCGAGGATAGCGTTGGCTCCGAGGACTTTCTTGGTCGAGGTGCCATCGAGCGCGAGCATGGCGGCATCGATGGAGGCTTGTTCGGTCGCACAGAATCCCAGGATTTCCGGAGCGATCTTCGCATTCACGTTTTCGACGGCTTTCAGCACGCCTCTTCCGAGGAAACGCTTTTTATCGCCGTCCCGGAGTTCAACAGCTTCATTTTCGCCGGTGGATGCGCCGGAAGGAACTGAGGCGCGTCCGATCGCGCCGCCTTCAAGGTGGACGTCAACTTCGACGGTGGGATTGCCGCGTGAATCGATCACTTCGCGGCCGCGGATTTCAACAATGGTGGTAGCTTCCATGGTGTGTATGTGTAGTGGTAATGAGAAGTTTTGCAGTGAGGCGGGAGAGACTCAAGAGTTCAAGGCACTGGACGCAAGCAAAGAGGGCAAAACGGCAAGCAAAGCGCAAGATCCGGTCAAATGCGGGATTTCCAGCGATGAACGAAACGATTTCCGAATCTTCAACTCTTGCGTCATGCGTCTCTCAAGGATTGAACGGACGAATCGATTTGATCGTGAGCGGCTGAAATTCCTCGGTGGTTTCATCGCGGATTTCCACGGTTTCACCGACCTCGCGTCCAACCAGCGCCTTACCGACCTCGGAGAGATACGAAACAATTTTCTGGTCCGGAGCCGAATCCCATGCGCCGAGCACGGTCATCTCGACGTCATGGCCGGAACGATCTGTTAGCTTAACGATCGTGCCAATGTTGACCTTCGAGGCATCAGAGCCCTTGAAATCGGTGCCGCGGGCGGAGTTGATTTCCTTATCGAGAGCATTGCGCCGGTGACCGAGATATTTTTCCAAGTCCTTGGCGGACTTGTATTCGAAGTTCTCGCGGAGGTCACCGTAGGAACGGGCGATTTTAATATCGCTGACATTCTGCGGGATCTTGTTGCGGATGATGTCATCGAGCTCGGCCTTTTTCTTTTCCAAGCTCTCCCATGAGACGAGCAAGGTTTCTTCGGGGCGTCTCGCATTATTTCCATTCACCAACTCGCCGGTTTCCGGGCGGGATTTGATGATGCGGGCCATCAGTGATTTTTTCTCAAGATCGCCGAAAACCGGGCAATCGAGCAAGCGGCGGGAGAAATTCCGCGCCTCATTGATGTCCATGATCTCCACCAAATCGATCAGCAATTTTTTATCATCGCCGAGCAAACTTTGCAACCGGGATGTCTTGCGCGGGCCGTCAGACAAGTGGTCGTTTTCCAACAAGTTGAGAATCGAGGCCCCGACATCCGCACTGAAAACCTCGGCGGAGGCTGCCTTGCGCTCGCGGCAAACCCAAATCAACGCGTCCGAACCCAAATCCCGGCGGGCAATCGACGAACGAAGATGCGTCACCAAGGCGGGAAGCTGCCCCCGCTCCAAAAGAATCCGCGCAATTTCCGTCACGCCACGAGCTCCAACCCGATCAAAGACGCGAACGATTTTTTCCACCCACACATCACCGAAGGCGTCGGGAAACGCTTCGTAAACTGCACGTTGACGGCCGGATGGCAAGGTGCCTGCTTCTTCGGCGAGTTTCACTGGATCAGCGGAGAGCAGAAGATCGGAAAGCCGGACCGCTGTGGGATCGAGCTCAAGGGCTTTGGACGAGCCGATGACTTCATCGCGGGCGGCAACGAGTTGCAGCGCTTGGCCGAGTTGCACGCGAGCGGCTTTTTTGGCGCCTTCGTCGATGTCGCCGAGCAATCGCTTCAGCGCATCTACATCTTGATCGAAAGCACCGATATCGGCAGCGATGGCCTCAAGGGCACGGATCATGCCTTTGATGTCCTTGGACGCCTCGAAGGCGGCGACAAGCGCCTCAGCGGGGCTTTGATCGCCAGTGCGAAGCACGATGGCCTCAGTGCGCTTTTGCGGCACCACGGCCAGGCGGCTTTCACGCAGATTTTTCTTGGTGGCATCCCACCACTTTTTGAAACCCGGTTCTGGAATCACCGTGCCGGAGAGTTCTTTTTCCAAAGCATCGCCGGTCATACTGCCGCCGTGGCTATCAAGCAGATGGACGACAAGTGCCAGCGGATCGCTCTTGGAAAGAGTGCGAAGTTCTTCGATTTGCTCGATTTTCTTGGCGCGGAAATCATCGCCTGGAATCCACTCGGTTTTCTGAAATGCAAATTGCAACTCCATCGTCTGCCCGGCGGATTTTTCAAAGTCGATTACGACTTTTTTTCCGGGTAGATCCCAGTCGATCACCTTGCCGGCGCCGAAGGATTTATGAATACAAAAGTTTCCGGGAGCTAATTGTGAAAGGCGCTCGCCGAGCGGTTTAGGAATGCGACCGGCTTCCACCAGTTTCGCCACGTCAGGGTGCATGCGGCGGAAGATGCGAAGGCAACTTGGAAAACGCAAGGTATTCCATTTAGAAATCTCGCAAATCGACCGCCATCACGGTTTTACCGACGTTGGAGGGACCACCCGTGGCCGCGGTTGACGAATCGGAACCATGCTTCCATCAAGCGCGTGGGTCAGTCCGCGGCGCAGGGCATGGACCCGCCGCTTCCAGGCTTCCGGAATCGAATCGAGGCTCCCGTCTGTCGGCAACTCCCCCTCAAAAATCAATTCATCCTTAGGGCCGACGATCTTAGCCATGAAAACCTCACCCTCCCGCCGGATTTCAATATGACCCTCATCCGTCGAATAACTGGCGATTTTCTCGGATATATTAAAAATCCGCATCGGCACGCCATTATCCCCGCCCGGCAGGACCGCGCTGTCCACCAGATCGCTCGGGAACGGGGCTGGCATGGCCGGTGCCTCTCCGAGCTTCAATTTGACCTGAATCGGCCTCCCCGCCCGGAAACCTGACAACGAAATTTCGTCTCCCGGCTTGGCCAGACGCAGCAAGACCGCCAATTGGCCTTCATTAACCAACATTTGGTCGCCCATTTTCCACAGCACATCGTAATTTCGAAGCCCGGCGGCCTCGGCTGGCCCTCCCTTGTTGATCGACCGGATCATAAATCCAACCCCCTGCGGCAGGGCCGGCAAATGCACCGTAATCGCCTCATCCGGCCTGGTAACTTCCAAGCCCAACCATGCGCGCGGCGCTTGCTGGACTTGCGCATTCAAAGGCGCTTCACTCGCAAACACGGACTCTTCGGCGAGCAGCAACGCCCTCGCTAACAGGAAACCAATGACCCAAAATCTTACCATATCAGAATGCGCTGACGGGCATCAGCAAGTATTCTTCGCGAGGTTCGGAAACCAGCATGACGATACCGGTTTCCTCATCCAATAATTGGTTTTCCTCAACCACCTTCATTCGCAGCGTTCGCAGCGCCGTGCCATCGGGGTTTTCCTGCCACCCTTGCGCGGACATCGACTTGATCCGACCGGACTCGCCAACCAATACCACACCATCAGTCGCCTCTTGCTCCAGCGCGGCCGCGGGCAAAGGAGCGGTCGTCGTCCACAAGCGTGGCAATGCCAATGGCAACAATACGGCGGCCGCAATCCCCGCAGCGGCACCCCCACCGACCCAAGGCCGACGGAACCATGGCTTCACGGGAATGATTTCCGGCAGAGGCTCCGCCAATTCATCCAGCATTTCTTCAATACCGCGCTGGCCTTCCGCGCTCAATGCCGGCGGCATCATGCGGGCGAGAATCATTTCGATGGGATCAAGCTTGTGCATGGCGGACCTCCTTGATGCGGCGCAATTCGTGCGCCAATTGTTCCAATGCATACCGATAGCGGGATGCCGCCGTGTTCGGCGAAATCGCCAGGGTTTCCGAAATCTGCAAAAACGTCAGCCCACCCCAGAATTTCATAACCACCACCTCGCGCAGCTTCTGGCTGAGATTTTGAACGGCATCCCTGAGAATCAGTGCCTCTTCGTCCTCCTCCAGCAACGGATCGAGCCAAACATCTTGGAAATCATGGAGATAAATGACCGATTCCTCGCGTTTCCGACGGCGCGTCTCGCTGCGGTGGTGGTTCAACCCGCAAAAACGAATCGTGGAAAACACCAGCGGCAAATCCGGCGGACCACCACCCTTATCCTCTTGATGGTGCCACATCCGCAAGATCGCCTCCTGCACCAGATCCTCCGCATCCTGACGACTATTGCTCCAACCGCGGGCAAAAAGCAGCAGCCGCGGGCCGTTCTCAGCCAACCACTGTTTCCATGCGCTTGCGGGCGAATTCATCATTCACTAGAAGAAATGCCCCACGCGGAGGCTTTTGTCTGCAAAATCGATCTCAGTCGAGAAATCGGATTTTCCCGGGGATCGGCGGACGCTCAAGAGCCATCGCCTCGTGCTGCTCGTCGGTGCAGGACGAATTGATCGGGGCATCCGGCGCAGCGTCGTTCGATTGAAAATAGCCGTTTTCAATCATCCATTTCTCGACTTCCTCGCCACTGATATCCGCAAGCATGTGACCATCGATTTCAACACATGGAGAAAGCGGTTGCCCGCTCCGCTGTTCCATTTCCCAACGAAACGCAGGGTTCTTGATGATGTCCTTTTCTTCAAATGGCAGGTCGTATTTGCGCATGATGGCGCGGATGCCTTCGCTCCAGCCACAGAAGGTTTTCAAATACGCGGTGATTTTCGGGGATGTTTGACTCATGGTTCTAAATTGCTCGGGCAAATGATTAAACGCAGATCGCCGGTTTCGCAAGCAAAGCTGCGATAGCAAGGTCACATCCGCATTTCCTCTTTCCACCGCGCAGACTATCCCCTAGACAGCCCCTCAACATGAGCGACATCGTTTTACTCTTCTCCGGACAAGGCGCCCAAAAAGTGGGCATGGGCAAAGACTTCGCGGAAAAATCCGCCACCTGCCGCGAAATGGCCCGCAAAGCCGACGAAGCCCTCGGTTTCTCGATTTCTCAAATCATGTTCGAAGGCCCGGATGAGGAGCTCACCAAAACCTCGCGCTGCCAACCCGCCCTCTACCTCCACGGATTGATGACCCTCGCCATGGTCCGCGAACGACTGCCGAACCTCAACCCCGTCGCCGCCGCCGGCCTCTCACTCGGCGAGTTCACTGCCCACGCCGCCGCCGGAACCTTCTCGTTCGAAGACGGCCTCAAAATCGTCGGCAAACGCGGCGCTTTCATGGAACAAGCCTGTCTCGCCACCGAAGGCTCCATGGCCGCCCTCATCGGCGGCGAGGAAGACCAAGTCCGCGCTCTCGCCGCAGCCGCCGATGTGGATGTCGCCAATTTCAACGCCCCCGGCCAAATCGTGCTCTCCGGCACCGTCGCCGGCATCGATACCGCCGTCGCCAAGGCCAAGGAATTCGGCATCCGCCGCGCCATCAAACTCAACGTCGCCGGGGCCTACCACTCGCGCCTCATGCAGCCCGCCCAAGACCAACTCGCCACGGAACTTGCCGCCCTCACCTTCCAAAAACCCAATATCCCCGTTATCTGCAATTTCGCCGCCTCCGCCGTGTCCGATGCCGCGGAAATCCGCTCGATGCTCCAAAATCAAGTCACCGGCTCCGTCCGCTGGACCGCTTCTATCCAAGCTCTCATCGCCATGGGCCACCGGAATTTCCTCGAACTCGGCCCCGGCAAAGTCATCGCTGGTCTCGTCGGAAAAATCGATAAAGACGCCGTCGTCCATTCCGTAGACGACCTCGCCAGCCTGGAGGCCACAGTCGAAGCGCTCGGCTGATATCGCCTGCGAAAAAAGTTCACCAATGTGAAAAAAAGGTGTTGCGCCGCTACGGGCCGGCCCATAGCGTCCGCGCCACCCGAACGGGGATGGAGCGGTAGCTCAGTTGGTTAGAGCGCCAGCCTGTCACGTTGGAGGTCGCGGGTTCGAGCCCCGTCCGCTCCGCCATCCCAGTTCGTGAATCAACCCCGCCCGCAACGGCGGGGTTTTTTCTTGCCGTGGCCGCACTTTCAAACGCCTCGCCCACATCCCCCCTAACCTCCCCAAAAAACACCGCACCAAGAACCAAGCAGTGGACAACCTCCACCCTTGCACATCCGCGTTTTCCGCCGTTACATACGCGCCATGCCCACCGTCGCCATCGTAGGACGCCCGAATGTCGGGAAGTCCGCTCTCTTCAACCGCCTCGCAGGACGGAAAATCGCCATCGTCCATGACCAACCGGGCGTCACCCGCGACCGCATCTCCGCGCCTTCCCAAGCCACCCAAGTCCCCTGCACCCTCGTCGACACCGGCGGCATCGGCGGAAATATTGACGATGGCTTCGACGCCCAAGTCACCATCGAGGCGGACATCGCCATGGAAACCGCCGACCTGATCCTCTTCGTCGTCGATGCCCATGACGGCCTCACCGCCACCGATCAGGCGCTCGCCCAAAAACTCCGTAAGGCCAAACCTCCGATCCTGCTCGTCATCAATAAAGTGGACGACGACAAACACGAACGCGCCCACTCGGATTTCACCCGCCTCGGATTTCAAAACATGATCTTCGTCTCCGCCGAGCATGGCCGCAATTTCGGCCACCTCTGCGATGAAATCGATGCCGTCATCGCCCCGCTGGTCGCCGAAGTCGAAGCCGTCGCCGAAGTGGCGGAAGCGGTGGGCATCAAGCTCGCCATCGTCGGCCGCCCCAACGCCGGCAAATCCTCGCTGGTCAACGCCATCCTCAAGGACGAACGCACCATCGTCTCCGATATCGCCGGAACCACCCGCGACGCCGTCGATCTTCCCTACTCATTCCAAGGCGAAAACTTCACCCTCATCGATACCGCCGGCCTCCGCCCGCGCGCCAAACGCGACAACTCCGTCGAGGTCTTCTCCGCCATGCGCACCGAGAAAGCCATCCGCCGCGCCGACCTCTGCGTGCTCGTCATCGATCTCGCCGCTGGCATCACCTCGATGGACCGCAAAATCGCCCAAACCATCCTCGAAGAAAAAAAACCCTGCCTCATCGTCCTCAATAAATTCGATCTCTACCACCCTGGCGCAACCCGCACCGCACGCCTCGAGGAAGCCACCGAACACTGCCGCAAAGAATTGTTTTTCCTCGCCTATGCGCCCTTCGTCGCCTGCTCCGCTAAAACCGGCGGCTCGGTCGATCACGTGCTCAAAGAAGCCCTCAAAATCCGCAAAAGCTCCCAAAACATCCCCGGCACCGGCCAACTCAACCGCATCCTGCAAGCCGCCCTCGAGGACACCCCGCCACCCATTGACGGCAAACTCAAAAAACGCCTCAAGCTTTACTACGCCACCGCTGCAACCAACGAGAAATACAGCGTCATCCCGGTGCCCACCATCGTGCTCTTCGTCAACGACAAGCGCCTCATGGCCACCAGCTACGAAGCTTATCTAACCAACCGCTACCGCGCCGCACATCCCTCACCCGGCATTCCTGTTGTCCTCTCCGTCCGCTCACGCTCACGCCGCGAATGGGAACCCCGCAACAATAAACCACAGGGCCACTGACCTATCTGATTGGAGCATCTCACTCCGTGACACCATCCCTCAAGCAACCATGATTTCAAAAACCATCGTCGCCCTGCTCTTTGCCGCCACCCTCGGCGTCACCGCCGCTCCCCGCGCATGGAAAAGCGCCGATGGCCAACGCTCCGTGAAAGGCGAATTCGTCTCTCGCAATGCCAAAGCCGTCACCATCCGCCGCTCCGCGGACTTCAGAGACGTCGCCATTCCCCTCGACCAACTCTTCCCCGAGGATCTCAATTGGCTGAACGCTAACCACCCACTTCCGGGCACCACTCCCGTCCCCGCCCTGCCCACCCTCCTTTTCGAACCCCTAATTACCTTCGGCGAATCACGTGCTCAAGTCCTCGCAAAGCTCAAAACCAATAAGGATTTTAAAGCCACCATCGCCGAAACTTTGATGGGCCGCACCGGACTCAACGGCGTCTACCGCACCCGTGAAAAAATCGGCGGACCCAATGCCAGCCTCTACTTCGATTGGGATGAAAGCGGCAACCTTAAGGAAGTCACCCTACAGACCGAACCTCTCCCTGCCAGCAACCTCAAAGAGCAACTGCTCCCTTGCTGGACTACGTTAATCACACTACTCACCACCCAATACGGCGAACCCCTAGTAGCCCAAAAAAACCTCGACCTTGCCCCTATCCAAGAAGGCTCCCTGTCGTCCACCCACATATGGAAACTCAAAGGCTCCGGCACCGCCATGCTCGGTGCCGCCCGCGACGGCAATCAATATCTAATCGCCGTCCGCTTCTCCACTCAAGAACCCAACGTCATCCCCGCTCCCGCAAAGCTCGCCCCGTAAACCCCTTGATATCCACCACCAAAGTCAGACAATTGACCCATGGCTGAGCCGGACCTCTTCTCACTCCCGGATTCGAAAAATCCCGAATCCCGTATCCGTGAACTCGAAAGCCAGATCCGTCATCACGACGATCTCTACTACAACCAAGCCGCCCCAGAAATCTCCGACGCGGAATACGACAAGCTCTTCCGAGAACTCGAAAACCTCGAGAAAAACCACCCGGAATTCGCCGATCCAAACTCGCCCGCCAAACGCGTCGGCGGCAAGCCCATCGAAGGCTTTAAACAAATCCGCCACACCGTCCCGATGCTCAGCATCGATGATGTCTTCGAACTCAGCCAGGCAGCCCTCGAAAAATCCGGTGCCACCTGCCCCGAGCAAGAACTGATCGCCTTCTATCAGAAACTTCGCAAAAACCTCGGTCGCGACAACATCACCGTCACCGTCGAACCCAAAATCGATGGTGTAGCGGTTTCACTGCTCTATCAAAATGGCAAACTCCAATACGCCGCCACCCGCGGCGATGGCACCACCGGCGACGACATCACCCACAACGTCCGCACCATCCGGAGCATCCCTCTCGAACTCAAAGTGGCTGGAGCGTCCAAGGAGCGTCTCGCTCCAATCTCCAATCTCCAATCTCCAATCTCTCTTCTTGAAGTCCGCGGCGAAATCTTCATGCCGAACGAAGCCTTCGCCGCCATGAACACCGAGCGCGACGAAGCCGGCCTCCCCACCTTCGCCAATCCCCGCAACGCCACCGCAGGAACCCTCAAACAACTCGATCCAAAAATCGTCGCGAAACGCCCCCTCGCCTTCCTCGCCCATGGCCTCGGCGCATACAACGGCCCACCACTTGAAACCGAGCACGATTTCCACGACTTGCTAGATCAACTCGGCATCCCCCGCAACCAACCGGTCATCACCACCGAAAATCTCGACGAAGTCCTCACCGCCGTCGCCCACATCAACCAACACCGCCACGATCTCGACTACGGCACCGATGGTGCCGTCATCAAAGTCCTCGACCGCACCGAACGCGAACAACTCGGCTCCACCTCACGCGCCCCGCGCTGGGCCGCCGCCTACAAGTTCCTCCCGGAACAAAAGGAAACCACGCTCGAAAATATCACCATTCAAGTCGGCCGAACCGGAGTCTTAACACCCGTCGCCGAACTCACCCCCGTCCTCATCTCCGGTTCCACCGTCTCCCGCGCCACCCTCCACAATCAAGACGAGATCGACCGCAAAGACATCCGCATCGGCGATACCGTGCTCGTCGAAAAAGCAGGCGAAATCATCCCCGCCATCGCCAAAGTCATCCACCACCGCAGCGACTCCACCCCCTTCTCCCTCTTTGAGCACGTCCACGGAAAATGCCCATCCTGCCACGGCCCTATCGCCCGCGAAGAAGGTTTCGTCGCCTGGCGCTGCACCAATTTCCAGTGCCCTGCCCAAGCCGTCACCCGCATCTCACACTTCGCATCCCGCAAAGCCCTCGATCTCGAAGGCCTCGGCGAAACCGTCGCCGAAGCCCTTGTCCGACACGGCCACTGCCATAGCCCGCTCGACCTCTTCGACCTAACCGAAGAGAAACTCGCCAATCTAAACCTCGGCACCGACGAAAACCCGCGCCGCTTCGGCGAAAAAAATGCCGCCAAAATCCTCGCCGCCCTCGAAGAATCAAAAACAAAACCCCTCAACCGCTGGCTCTTCGCCATGGGCATCCGCCAACTCGGCGAATCCGCCGCCAAAGAACTCTCACGCCTCCATCATAACCTCGCCGAACTCGTCACCTCCCCCATCCTCGCCGAGATACTCAAAGACACCCGCCCCACCGCCAAGAAGCAGAATGAACTTCTAACAGCATTCGCCATCACCGGCGATGTCGGGCCCGCCGTCGCGGAAACCATCACCACCTTCTTCTCATCCGAAGCAGGAAAACACGTCGTCTCACGGCTCTCCGCCCTCGGCATCAATCCCGCCTCCGACAACTACCTGCCCATCCCCGCCGAAGCCGAACTATCAGATCTGCCTCTTGCGGGAAAAACCTTCGTTATCACCGGCACCCTCAGCCTTGATCGTGACGCCATGAAAGCCTTCATCGAGAGCAAAGGCGGTAAAGTCAGTGGCTCCGTCTCCGCCAAAACCAGTTATGTCCTGGCTGGCGAAGGCGGTGGCTCCAAACGCGACAAAGCCGAAAAACTCGGCGTCCTCATCATCGACGAACCCGCCCTCCAAGCGATGCTGTAGCGGCGGAACGTGTCCGCCGATGCCCATGAAAAGTCAATGACGTGAGCGAAGCGCTTCCCATGGTCACTTCATGGTCTGGGCGATCATGCATCGCCCCTCCGGAGCGGCGGAACGTGTCCGCCGATGCCCATGAAAAGCCAATGGCGTGAGCGAAACGCTTCCCATGGACGCTTCATGGTCTGGGCGATCATGCATCGCCCCTCCGGAGCGGCGGAACG
>CAYRLT010000154.1:0-2950 GCA_964425095.1 uncultured Luteolibacter sp. | reverse complement strand
TGTTGGCCAGCGCGATGGATATGACCTCGCCGCGGGCGCGACGGCCTTTCATGACGACACCGGGGTATTTCATCGTGAGGCGCGAGCCGATGTTGCAATCGATCCAGCGGACTTCGGCGTCTTCCATGGCCAGACCGCGTTTGGTGACGAGGTTGAACACATTGCTGCTCCAGTTTTGTACGGTGACGTATTGAATCTTCGCGCCTTTGAGGGCGACGAGTTCGACAACGGCGGAGTGCAGCGTGGCGGTCTCGAATTTAGGAGCGGTGCAACCTTCCATATACATCACTTCTGATCCTTCATCGGCAATGATAAGCGTGCGCTCGAACTGGCCGAAACTTTCCGAGTTGATGCGGAAGTAGGCTTGCAGCGGTTGTTTCAACTTCACGCCTTTCGGAATGTAGATGAACGATCCGCCGGAAAACACGGCGCTGTTGAGCGCGGAGTATTTGTTATCTCCGGTCGGGATGACCTTGCCGAACCATGGGCGGAAAATTTCCTCGTGTTCCTTGAGTCCCTCGGCGGAGGTCACGAAGATGACGCCTTGTTTGGTGAGCTCTTCCTTGACGTTCGAGTAGGCGGCCTCGGAATCGAACTGGGCTTCCACGCCGGCGAGGAACGCGCGCTCCTGCTGCGGGATGCCGAGACGCTCGAAGGTTTCAAGCACATCCGGCGGCACATCGTCCCAAGAACGCTTCGGCTTCTCACCATCGGATAGATAATAACGGATTTCGTCGAAGTTGATGTTTTCGAGATCCTTGGTTGCCCAGTTGGTGGGAGTTGGCTTGTCGAAGAAAACTTTGAGCGCCTTGTGGCGGAATTCACGCACCCAGTCCGGATCGTTTTTGACGTCGCAAATGTAATCGACGGTTGCGGAAGTGAGGCCGCGGCCGGCATCGAACTTGTTGCGCTCGGGGAAGGTGAAATCGCCTTTCGTGCGGTCAATGTCGATCGCCTCGCGAGTCTCGTGATCGAGGATGGCGGTGGATTCTTCGTAGGACATGGGAGAGAGTGGTAAGTGAACAGTGATCAGTGATCAGAAAATTTAGGCGAGGGCGAGTTCCTTGAGGAAATCGTAGCCGTGCTTTTCGAGTTCGTGGGCGAGTTCGGGACCGCCGGAGCGGACGATCCGGCCCTCGGCCATGACGTGGACGTGGTCGGGTTTGATGTAATCGAGCAGGCGTTGGTAGTGGGTGATGAGCAACATGCCGCGGTCGGCGGAGCGCATCGCATTGACGCCCTTGGCGACGATTTTCAGAGCGTCGATATCGAGGCCGGAGTCGGTTTCGTCGAGGATGCAATACTTCGGTTCGAGCATCATCATTTGAAGGATCTCGTTGCGTTTTTTCTCGCCGCCGGAGAACCCTTCATTCACGGCGCGGGCGGTGAATTTGCGATCCATTTCCAGCAGGTCCATTTTTGCGTAGAGATTTTTATAATAGGCGACGGCGTCGATATCCTCGCCTTTGGGCAGGCGGGCTTGGAGGGCGGCGCGGATGAAGTTGGCGTTGGAGACGCCGGGAACTTCGGACGGATATTGGAAGGCGAGGAAGATGCCGGCGCGTGAGCGTTGGTCCACGGACATGTCGAAGATTTCTTCGCCGTCAAGGGTGACGGTGCCGCCGGTGACGAGGTATCCCTCGTGACCTGCGATCACTTTCGAGAGGGTGGATTTGCCGGAGCCGTTTGGGCCCATGATGGCGTGGACTTCACCTTTCGGGATGTCGAGGGTTACGCCCTTGAGGATTTCGGTGCCGTCTTCGAGGGTGGCGTGGAGGTCTTGGATGTGGAGGCTCATGGTTGGGGAAAGGAATGTTGAATTTTAAATTTTGAATGGTGGATTCAAGAGGCGGCTAGTTTGCCGCGGAGGGTGATTTCGATGTCTTCGATGACCGCGCCGGGCGGGAGGTCGAGCACATCGGAGAGGTTCACGCCGGGTTTGAAATCAACGTCGTGGATGACGCCGGTGATAGCATCGTGGAAGTGGCCGTGTTCCCGGAGATTCGGGCAATAGCGTGAGGATTCGCGCTCGAAATTGACTTGGCGGATGATGCCATGTTGCACGAGTGCTTCGAGGCAGTTGTAAACCGTGGCCAAGGAAATGTTCGGAAGTTGATCCTTGGCGCGCATGAAGACCTCGTTCGCAGTCGGGTGGTCCCGGTGCTCGATGAGGAGTCGGTAAATTTCCTGACGCTGGCGCGTCATGCGCAACCCCGCGATTTCCTCCGGAATCTCGGTGGCTGATTTCTGAATTGGGGAGTGGGTGACCATCGCGGCGGCAAAGTAGGGTCGATCGTGGCGATATCAAGAATTATTCTAATTATCATTCCAGATTTTGCCATCGGCTATCTCCACTTCGTTTCGGTTCCGCTGCGCTGCGTTTGTGGTTTCAATAGGGGGTTCTAGGATAAAGAAAACTGGCCACTACAACAATTCTCCGTGAGCTCCGCCTCTTCATTGTTGGAGATTTTGACTATCCTTGGCGCACTTGGCGTCTTGGCGATGATAAAAATCCCGCATGAAGACTCCACAACCCTACGAGCCCCGCAAAAAATGCTCGTCATGGTGGGGCGGACGGGTGGAAATTCGGCTTGTGATTCATCCATCTGCTGTCGTTTCGCCGCAAGCTCGCATTGGGAACCGTGTCCGGATCGGGCCGTTTTGTGTGGTGGGGGCCAACGTGGAGCTGGGAGACGACTGTGTTCTGCACTCGCACGTGGTGCTGGAAGGCCACTCGAAAATTGGTCGCAGCAACGAGTTTTACCCGTTCGCCGCGATCGGAGGCAAGACGCAGGATCTCAAATACATCGGTGAGCCAACCGCGCTCGAAGTGGGCGATTTCAATGTATTCCGGGAAAACACAACGGTGCATCGCGGCACCCACGAGAGTCTTCCGACGCGGATTGGCTCACACAACTTGTTGCTTTGCTACTCGCACGTCGCGCACGAT
>CAYRLT010000153.1:0-17797 GCA_964425095.1 uncultured Luteolibacter sp. | reverse complement strand
CACCTTTAGAAATTTCCAAGCGATGGCGTATTGGATCGCTGGTGGTTTAACCATTGAAAACCGACGTGCACTTACCCACTAAAAGTTCAGGAGCGCCAATTATTCATTCACAATTCAACACACATATTTCAATCCCATGATATCTAAATACCTCTCCACCGCACTTACTGCGGTCACACTCACCGCCGCTTCTCTGCAAGCACAGGAAACCGTAAAGGTCGGCGTGCTCCACTCGCTCAGTGGAACCATGGCCATCAGTGAAACTTCCCTTCGCGACGTTTTGCTTTTCACCTTTGACGAAATCAACGCCGCAGGCGGCGTGTTGGGCAAGAAGATCGAGCCTGTCGTTGTGGACGGCGCTTCAAACTGGCCGCTCTTCGCTGAAAAAGCCAAACAGTTGCTTGATCAGGATAAGGTCTCGGTGACATTCGGTTGCTGGACTTCGGTGAGCCGCAAGTCGGTGCTTCCGGTATTTGAGGAAAAGAAGGGCCTGCTCTTCTACCCGGTGCAATACGAAGGTGAGGAAATGTCACCTAACATTTTCTACACTGCCGAGGCCGTCAACCAGCAGGCTACCCCCGCGGTTGACTATTTGCTGGAAGAGGGCAAGAAGAAGTTCTACCTAATCGGCTCCGACTATGTCTATCCACAGACGACCAACCTGATCCTTCTTGAGTATCTCCTCAGCAAGGGAGTGCCTCTTGAAAACATCGGCGGTGGCTTCACCAAGGATGCCAGCGGCAAGATCATCTCCGCCGGAAAATACACGCCGTTCGGTCACACCGACTATCAGCAAATCGTCTCCGAGATCAAGCAATTCGCCGCCAGCGGTGATGCTTGCATTATCAGCACGCTCAATGGTGATACCAACGTGCCTTTCTTCAAGGAGTATGCTGCTGCCGGACTCGATGCCGAATCCTGCCCGGTGGTTAGCTTCTCGGTCTCCGAAGATGAGTTCCGCGGACTTCCTGCCAGCCAGCTTGTCGGCCAACTCGGATGCTGGACCTACTTCCAGTCCATCAAGAGCGCGCAGAACGCCAAGTTCATCAAGAACTTCCAAGCCTGGCTAGCCAAGTCGGATGTTCCCGGCATCGTCAAGGAAGGCCGCGTGACTTGTTCGCCGATGGTGCTTTCATACAACGGCGTCTATCTCTGGAAGGCCGCTGTTGAAAAAGCCGGGTCTTTCGAGGTCGAAAAAGTGATGGCGGCTCTCAAAGGCGGCATTTCATTCGACGGCCCCGGCGGTAAGGTGACTTCACAAAAGAATCACCACCTTACCAAAAATGTCTTCATCGGTGAGACTCGCGCAGACGGACAATTCAAGATTCTCAAGGAATTCAAGGATGTCGTCGGCGAGCCATTCCTGAAGGGTACCTACAAGTAAAGCTGATTTGGTTTTCGGTTGCTTATGGTTATCTGACCATGCCCTTTCCAGAGGGCATGGTTATTTTCGATACCTGCTTGGCATATACGATGCTTTTGTATCATGTGATGAGCATGTTCAAACACACCCCGCTTTTTCATCACAGCAAATACCTTGCTGCCGCACTTTGCTTGTTTCCTGCCCTCGCGTTGGCCCATCCCGGTCACTTCCATCCCGGGGAAGAGGATGAGTTTGATGCCCTTCGCGCCAACTTTTTCCACCTGCACGGTTTCTTGGAAATCGGCCTTGCAGCCTTAGCTCTAGCCTCTGTCGGCCTGTTCATCATGAATCGAAATCGTCCAGTTCGTATTGCTGCCGCCATCACCTTCGGTGGATCATTAGCGGTTATTGCCGCGCTCTAAGTGACTCCCTATGCACCTTTCTCCCCGCGAGCAGGAAAAACTACTCATCGTCGTCGCCGGGGATCTGGCGCGACGTCGGCGTGACCGAGGCCTCAAGCTCAATTATCCGGAAACCATTGCCCTGATCACCGCCGAGTTGCTGGAAGCCGCCCGCGACGGCCGATCCGTCGCGGAATTGATGAGCCTTGGCACCACATTCGTCACTCGCAACGAAGTCATGGAAGGAGTCGCGGAGATGATTCACGATGTCCAAGTGGAAGCGACTTTCCCCGATGGCACCAAACTCGTCACCGTCCACCATCCTGTCCGATGATCCCCGGAGAAATTATCACCCCGCCGGATGCGCCGGACCTCGAACTCAATGTCGGGCTGCCAGTTTTGCAGATGATCGTTTCGAACACCGGTGATCGGCCGATCCAAGTCGGCAGTCACTTTCACTTCGCGGAAACCAATAGCTCGCTTGCCTTTGATCGTACGGCAGCTAGAGGATTCCGCCTGGATATTCCAGCTGGCACCGCCGTGCGCTTCGAGCCCGGCGACACCCGTGAAGTTCCGTTAGTCGCCTTCGCCGGCTCCCGCGAAGTCTACGGACTCAACAATTTGATCAACGGACCGCTCGATGCATGAAACAATCCCGCGCTAATTATGCCGCTACTTTCGGACCAACCACTGGTGATCGTGTGCGTCTCGCCGATACGGAGTTATTCATCGAAGTCGAGCGCGACCTCATCGCAGAATCCGGTGGCTATGGCAACGAGGTGAAGTTTGGCGGTGGCAAAGTCATTCGCGATGGAATGGCTCAATCCCCGCTCGCCTGCGATGCGGATTGCCTCGATCTTGTCATCACCAATGCTCTCATTCTCGATTCCGCCCACGGGGTCATCAAAGCGGATATCGGCATTAAACACGGACGCATCGTCGGTATCGGGCACGCTGGAAACCCGTTGTTGCAAAACGGCATCACCATGACCATCGGCGCGGCCACTGAAGTCATCGCCGGAGAAGGCTGCATCGTCACCGCTGGCGGCATCGACTCTCATATCCACTTCATCTGCCCGCAGCAAATCGAACACGCCATCGCCAGCGGAGTTACCACGCTGATCGGCGGCGGCACCGGTCCCGCGCACGGGACCTATGCCACGACCTGCACGCCCGGGATCTGGAATATCCATCGGATGTTAGAAGCCGCCGAGGCATTTCCTGTAAATCTAGGTTTTCTCGGGAAAGGCAACTGCTCCTCGCCCGAGCCACTCCGCGAACAAGTCCGCGCCGGTGTGATTGGCCTCAAGCTCCACGAGGACTGGGGCACCACTCCTGCCACCATCGACACTTGTCTAACAGTCGCCGACGAGTTCGACATCCAAGTCGCCATTCACACTGATACTCTCAACGAGGCAGGCTTCGTCGAAAGCACGCTTGCCGCCTTCAAAGGCCGGACGATTCATACCTATCACTCGGAAGGTGCCGGCGGCGGTCACGCACCTGACATCATCCGTGTCTGTGGCGAGGCGAACGTGTTGCCATCCTCCACCAATCCCACGCGCCCTTTCACCACCAACACCATCGATGAGCACCTCGATATGCTCATGGTTTGCCATCACCTCGATTCGCGCATCCCCGAGGATGTCGCCTTCGCGGAAAGCCGCATTCGCCCGGAAACCATTGCTGCCGAGGATCGCCTTCACGACCTCGGTGCGATCTCGATGATGTCGTCCGACAGCCAGGCCATGGGACGCATCGGTGAAACCATCACCCGCACCTGGCAGACCGCGCACAAGATGAAGGTGCAGTTTGGAAAACTCGATGGGCCGTCTCATCCGGCCGCCGATAACTTCCGTGCGCTGCGATATGTTTCCAAATACACCATTTGCCCAGCGATCACGCACGGCATCGCCCATGAAGTCGGCTCCATCGAAGTCGGCAAACTGGCGGACCTCGTGATCTGGAAACCCGCGTTTTTCGGTGTAAAACCTGAAACCATCCTCAAAGGCGGATTTATCGCATGGGCGAACATGGGCGATCCCAATGCTTCGATCCCTACTCCGCAGCCGACATTTTATCGTCCGCAATTCGCCGCGCATGGTCGGGCGCTTGCCTCCACCTCCGTCACCTTTGTCAGCGCCGCCGCGCTCGAATCAGGCGGCTTGGATCGGTTAAGTCTAACCAAGCGCTTGGTTGCCGTGAAAAACTGCCGCAACATCACCAAGAAGGACCTCCCCTTCAATGATGCCATGCCAAATATCACCGTCGACCCCGACACCTATACTGTCACCGCCGACGGTCAGGAACTGCGCTGCGAGCCACTTTCCATCCTGCCAATGGCGCAGCGCTATTTCCTTTTTTAAGCATCAGCATCCATGCACCTCATTCAGCGTATGCTCGCGGAAAAATCCGTGCTTTCTCCGGAACGCCAAATCGTTTTGGCGGTTGAGCGCCGCCTGTTTCTCAAACGCCGCTGGCGGTCCCACGCGGAAGATGGCACGGAGTTTGGTTTTGATCTCGAAACCCGTCTCATCGATGGCTGTGTGATTTGTCACAAGGATGGCTCCGATTACCTCGTGCGCCAACTCCCGGAAACCGTCTATCAAATTCCATTTGAATCCGCTACGCACGCCGCGCTTGTCGCATGGAAAACCGGCAACCTCCACTTGCCCGCCCAGCTCCTCGATGACGCGATTCTCGTGCTTCACGATGAGGCCATGACTCAACTCCTGGAACGTGAAAGCTGGCGGTTTTCCGAACCGGAAGTCGTCTTCACTCCGATGAAAACCATCGCACATAGCACATGAATGCGGACCCATTCCTATGGCTACTGCAAGCCAATGATAGCTCCTATCCTTCAGGAGCCTACGCCCATTCCTTCGGGCTGGAGGAATTGGTTGAATCGGCAGTGGTGAACAATGCGGCAGAGCTTGAAGGGTTCCTCGAAAAACAAGTCATCCCCGCATTGATCACCTTTGAAATTCCATTTTTCAATCGTGCCCACGCCGCCGCGCTGGCGATGGATCGTGAGACCTTGCTCGCGCTGGATGCCGAACTCGATGCTTGGCGGATCCCGGCTGAAATCCGTGACGCCTCGCGCCGCATCGGCTCCCAACGTCTCGACCTTCTCGTTTCTCTCGATGGCTCGCCTTTCATCAGCGACTTTCGTTCCGCCAGTCCGCGCACACACCATCTCGTCGTCTCCGCACTCGAGCTATCCTCGCTGCCAGTTGCGCAAGCCGCCCGCGCCTTTGCCTATCAATCCATCGCAGGCCTTATTTCGGCTTCGATGAAGCTCATCCGCATCGGTCAAAGCGCGTGCCAACAAATCCTCCGCCAGACACTCGCGAAACTCAGCGTGCAAATCGATGCCGCACTCACTCACGAACCCGACGGTTGGTTCAACCCGCTACTTGAAATCGCCTCACTCCGCCATACCCGTTCCCATGCCCGACTTTTCATTTCCTAACCATTCAAAGCGTCCGTTCCGCCTCGGTGTTGGAGGCCCCGTGGGCTCCGGCAAAACCATGTGTGTCCTGCGCTTATGCCAGTGGCTCAAGGATGAAATCTCGCTCGCGGTCATCACCAACGACATCTACACCCGCGAAGACGCAGAGTTTCTATTGCGCGAAAACGTGCTGCCGGCGGACCGCGTGCGCGGCGTCGAAACCGGGGGCTGCCCGCACACCGCCATCCGTGACGACACCAGCATGAACATGGCGGCGGTGATTGACCTGGAAACCGCCCATCCGGATTTAAAACTCATTCTCATCGAAAGCGGCGGCGATAATCTATCAGCCACGTTCTCGCCGGAGCTGGTGGATGCCTACATCTATGTCATCGACGTCGCGGAGGGCGATAAAATCCCGCGTAAAGGCGGCCCCGCTATCCGCACCAGCGACTTGCTCTTGATCAATAAAACCGATCTTGCGCCTTACGTCGGTGCCGATCTCGATGTGATGGCTCGCGATGCGAAGCTACAACGCGGCAAGCGCCCATTTCTTTTTGCCGATCTCAAATCAGAAAAGGGCAAAGATGAACTCCTAGCCTGGCTAAAGCATGAGTATCTGTTCATTTAACTGGAGCGCGGAATTCATTCCGCGCGAAGAAGAGGGGGCTGCGGAATGAATTCCGCGCTCCCGGTTTCTGGCTCGGCTCTTAGCGGGCACTTGCACTTGGATTGTGATGTCCGTGCGGATGGCGTGTCCTATATCGCGCATCAGGATTTCCGCGCACCGATCCACATTGGGAAAGGCCATGTGGATCAAGGACAACTGGTGCTCAGCATCGTCAATCCGACTGCCGGATTCTTCGATGGCGACCAAGTGGATACCCTGATCACGGTAAAACCCGGCGCGAGCCTCGTGTTAAGCACGCCCGCCGCAGCGCGGGTCTATCAAACACGCTCAGGGAAACCGGCGGCCAATCACCAGCAATTTCGTGTGGAAGAAAACGCCGCGCTTGAATGGATACCCGAGCCATTCATTCCGCATACCGGCGCGAGTTATGTGCAAACCACGAAAATCGATCTTCATGCGTCCGCCAGTTTGTTGTTTTTCGAATGGCTTGCGCCAGGCCGGGTGGCCAAGGGTGAGGTTTTTGCTTACAAAAACCTGCGCTGGGAACTCGATTTGAGTGTCGATGACCATCTCATAGCCCGCGAGCGCTATGACCTCCGTCCGGACAATCACAGCCTCGAAGCGCTTAGAGCCCGGTTTCCCGCCGCCCATTATCTCTCGGTTTATGCTGCGGGCATTATGACCCGCGATTGGCCTGCGGCGGAACTCGATGCTTTAACCAACAAAAACATCAGCCTCGGTCATGGTCCGGTGCAACATGGCGTCCATGTGATCCGCGCACTTTGTAGTGATAGTCTGCACACCCGCCGATTGATGGAACATCTCCGGCGTTTGCTCTATGCTCACGCCGGGAAAATTCCACCGAATTTGGGTAGACTCTTTTCATGAGTCACCCGAGCCAGCGGATCAGCATGGATTGTTAGCAAGCAACCACGCGATGTGTGGAGTGTAGAGATTCGGCTCTAGCAGGAATGAATCGTGGCCTTTGTCGGAATGCACGATGATATGCATGACATCGACCTTGGCATTCTCCAGATGTTTTACGAGTTCCGCTTGTTCCTCGGGATAGAAGCAGAAATCCGAGTCGATCGAGAAAACCAACCAATTTTGCCCGGCAAGGCGCGCACGTTCGAAAAGGTCTTCGGGCGTTTCGGCATCGCCCTCGTGGGTGGCGTCATAGCGCGACCACAAATCGATGATGCGGAGATAGGTGTTGGCATCGAAGCGGCCGACGAATTTTTTCCCCTGATGGAGCATGTAGCTTTGGAATTGGTCGCGCACACGATACCAGGCGAGCACGTCGTCCGGTTGCACCACATCCTGCCGCGCGCGGCGTTCGATGGCATCGAGATGGACGAAGGTTTTGTGCGAGATCATGCGGGCGAGCGCCAAGCCATAGAGCGGAGCCGCGCCGTCGTAATAATCACCGCCGTTGAAATGCGGGTCGTTTTCGATGGCGAGGATTTGTTCGAAAAGGATCAGCCGGTTGAGCACCGTGGTTTTGAAGCCGGAGGCGATGGCGATCACGTTGCGGACGCGCTGCGGAAATCGCGTGGCAAAGGTCAGAGCGACCAAGCCGCCGACGGATGGGCCGATGACGGCATGCAGGGTTTCGATGCCGAGGTGGTCGAGCAGTCGGGTAAGCACTTCGACTTGGTCCGCCGCGGCGACCGCCGGGAACGAAGATCCCCAAGGTTTTCCGGTATCCGGATTGATCGAGGCCGGGCCGGTGCTGCCGTAACAGCCGCCGAGATAGTTCGCGCACAGGATGAATGACTTGTCGGTATCGAGCGCCTTGCCGGGGCCGATCATGTCTTCCCACCAGCCGTTGTGGAGCTCCGGCTGCCAGAGCTCGCCGACACCTTCGATGCCCGGATTGAAGCCCGCCGCGTGATGCGATCCGGAGAGTGCATGGAAGAGAAGAATCGCATTTGAGCGGTCTCCATTCAGCGTGCCCCAGGATTCGTAGGCGATCCGGACGCCGGGCAAATGCCCGCCATCACGCAACCGCAACGGATGATCGGTGCTGCCGGTATCGAAAAACTGGGTGCGGGTCTCAGCGGACATGGGCGGAGCCTAGTGGCCGATGGCAGCTGCGGCAAGACTCCGCTTGTCATCGGCGGCGATCCCCGGAATCCTACGCGCCATGAAGTTAATTTCTTGGAACGTGAATGGCATCCGCGCGGTGATTGGTAAGGGATTCCCCGAATTCGTGGCCGCCGAGCAACCGGATATCCTGTGCCTCCAGGAAACCAAGGCGCGGCCGGAACAAGTGCAGCTGCCCCTAGAGCTCGGCGGTTATCAGGCGTTCTGGAGCTCCGCGCAGAAACCCGGTTACTCAGGCGTGGCGGTGTTCACTCGCGAAAAACCACTCAACGTCACGGAAGGCCTTGGCATCGCAGATCACGATACGGAGGGGCGCGTGCTCACGGTGGAGTATCAGGATTTCATCCTCGTGAATGTCTATACGCCCAATGCCCAGGACAATCTCCGTCGGCTTCCATACCGCTTGCAATGGGACGCGGCGTTCCGCGCCCATGTCGCCCGTGAGGCGGCGAAAAAACCGGTGGTTTTTTGCGGCGACCTCAACGTCGCCCATCAGGAAATCGATATCGCCCGGCCGAAAGAAAATCGCAAAAACCCGGGCTTTTCTGACGAAGAGCGCGGGAGTTTCGATGAGTTGTTAGGCGTAGGTTTCACCGATACGTTCCGCCACCATTATCCGGACAAGACCGCAGCGTATTCGTGGTGGTCCTACCGCGCCGGTGCGCGCCAGAACAATGTCGGCTGGCGCATCGATTATTTCGGCGTCTCGACACCGTTCATGAAGAACGTCATCGGCGCGGAAATCCTGCCGCACGTCCACGGCTCGGACCATTGCCCAGTGGGGATTACGCTGGGTTGATCCAACTCACTCCGGAAACACGATTTCCTGGTTCTGCTTGCTGCCGCGGCCGAATTTATCGCCGATGTCCTTGCTGGTGACGAAGAGCATCAGGGTCATGAGCAGCAAGGCGCAGATGGTTTGCAGGATTTCCAGCGGCTTGGCTTTCACCGGGCGGCCGAAGATTTTCTCAAGGATGGCGAGGGTGATATGGCCGCCATCGAGCACCGGGAACGGCAACATGTTGAGCACGGCGAGGTTCACGTTGAAGAGCACCATGAACGCCAGAATGCGCCGCCAGCCGTCTTCCATTTGCAGAAATGAAAACATCATCGTGCCGATGCCTACCGGGCCGCTGAGGTGGTCCACGCCGATGTTAGAATCCTTGGCGATCACGCTGGTGATGGTGATCCACATCATGTGCAAGCTGTCCGTGACTTGCTTGAGCGGCGCGGGGCGGACGATCCGCGTGTCCACTTCCGAGGCGAAATCCCACTGGATGCCGACCATTGGATTGGTTCCTTCCGGGCGCAATGGACGTTCGGGTGTGAGTTCGACTTCGCGTTTGCCACCATCCGCAGTCTCGATGCCAAGACGCACGGTTTTCCAGCCCTGCTCTTTAAGGTATTGGGAAAACTGCATCAGGCTATAGAGCGGTTGGCCATCCATGGTGACGATCCGGTCACCCTTGCCGAGGCCAACATCGGCGGCCGGGCTGTGTGGCATAACGCTGTGAACCGTGGCCGGACTGGCGGTATCGATACCAATCTGACGCAAACCGCGGCGTTGATACCAATGAGATTTTTCAGTCTCAAATCCGGATTCGAGCAAGACTGGAACGGTCGCGCCGGGACGCATCACCGTGTAACTGATCTGCTTGCCGCGGCTGAGGACGATGCGCTCGGTGATCGAGTTGAGCGAGCCGGCGAAGCCGTTGACCGGCTCGCCGTTGATCTCAAGGATGGTGTCACCAGGAAGCAAACCGGCTTTGGCGGCCGGGCTATCCGGCATCACATAACCGATTTTTTGGGACGGAATGAAATCCGCAGGTTTCCCGACTTGCCAGACGATCACTGCGGCAACCAGCGCCAGCAACATCGAGAACAAAGGCCCGGCAAAAGCGACGATGATCTTATCCAATGGAGAAATCGCCGGCAGCGGATGCGTGTGCTTTTCCCCACCTTCCAGCGCTTCCATCGGCGCCATCTGCGGCAGGGCGACAAATCCGCCAGCCGGAATCCAGCCGAGACCGTATTGCACACCATTGACGGTTTTGCTCCAGATCGGTTTACCGAACCAGATTTGGAATCGGTCGATTTGCAAACCCCGCCATTTGGCCGCCCAGAAATGGCCGAGCTCGTGAACGAAAATGATGATGTTGAACACCGTCAGCACGACGAGAATCAACAGGATGACTTGGAGAATGGTGGTGAAAGTGGACATGGAGGCTTGTAGAACGCCGAAAACGTAGCGCGGCGAGCCCTTCCGGCAAGTTCATTAAATTTCCCTCAATATCCCGCCACCGGGCTATTGATCAGATTTTCCGGCACGTCCGGAAATTCGGCTTCCAGTCTAGCCAAGGCCGCGCAGGTGTCTGCCCATTTTTGGTCCGACCACTTGAGCGGCGGATGGAGTTTTTTCCTGCGGAAGCGTTCGACGCGGTCGCGGGCTTCCTCGGTGATAGAGTGCGGCAGCTCGCCGATCGCACGGGCAGCGGCTTCCGCGGTGTCAGTCCGGTGGCAAATCATCGCCAGGTCGTTGCCGGCGGTGATGGCAAGTTTGACATCCTCGCCACGGCCGTAACGGGTGGTGATGGCCCCCATGTCGAGGTCGTCGGTTAGGACGAGGTGCTTGTCGAAGCCGAGTTGGTCGCGGAGAAAACTGCGGATGATGCGCGGTGAGAGCGAGGCGGGGAAATCCGGGTCGATGTTCGGGAAATCGACGTGGGCGAGCATGATGGCGTCCAGTTCGGGCATCAGCGCGGTGTAAGGAATGACGTCCTCGCGCAGGAGTTCATCGAGCGTGGCGGGCGAAGATGGCAAGTCATGGTGCGGATCGGTTAGGGCGCGGCCGCCGGCGGGGAAATGCTTGGCGCAGCCGGCGATCGAGCTTTTGCGCAACCAGCGGTTCCAGTGGCCGGCGTAGTCGATGACACGCTGCGGATCGCGCCCCCAGCTGCGGCCGCGCAGAGCGTTTTGGGTTTCAGGGAAATGATCGAGGTCGAGGACCGGCGCGAAGTTCATGTTCACCCCTAACAAGCGCAGCAAATCCCCGGTGAGCGCCCCGGCATCGGCGATTTTTCCCATGTCCTTGCGGGCAGCAAGCGCGGGTGGCGATGGTGCGGCGGGTGCGATTTCCCGGGTCCGTGTCACGCGGCCACCTTCTTGGTCGATGGCGATGATGGGCAGGTCGGTGGAGGAAAGTTCGCGAAGCCCGTCCGTGAGTTTCCGCGTTTGCGCGGCGGAGACGATGTTGCGGGTGAACAGGATATAACCCGCGGGCTGGAGTTTTCGGAAACGCGCGGTCTCCTCCGGCGTGAGCTCCGGGCCGGAGATGCCTAACAAAAGTAGCGAGCCGTCGATCATGGGGTGCGCAGTGTCAGTAAATTTCGGACGGAGTCCGGGATGGCGTCGAAGTGGAGCATCGGAAAGCGGTGGGTGGGAGTTGAAACCAAGCTTGGCAAAATGCGCACGCACGCGGCTGGAGACTGCGGATCGTGACGACGATTTCCGCAAGGCGAGGCTTGCCGTATTGGCCGACGAGGGCTTGCCAGTCCGACCAGCGGCCGTATTCAAGCACCCGCTTTGCCAGCCAAGCTGCGTGCTTTTCAGGGTCGATCGTGGAGCGATCGACATCCCAGAAAAGGTGCTCGGACAAGGAAGTCATGGCGTGAGGCTAGCGGCCAGAACCGCCGACGGCAAATGCGGAGACGAGCAAATCGTCATCGGGTCACACACCAAAGCTGATCTCGGTGATTCCCTAAAACCTGTCGTGATCCGCATTGCGCGTGCGGTTTTTTCGGGCAGGGTGTGTGTAATGTCCTCCAACACTTTTCGGGTTTCATGGTGGGTGGCCGCGATGGTGATCATTCTGGCATTCCCGCAGTCGGTCTATTCCGCCGATACGGCCGTCTCCAGCGGCAATGTTGAGTCCCAAGCAGCGTTGCCACTGGAGCGCTTGGTTTCAGGTCCCGGCATCTGGAGCCGTTCACCGGCGGAGTTTGAATCCGCCTTTCGCGCCCACGGTTTGCAATGGTTGTCGCAAGACAAGGATCGCGCGCGGTTTTTTGGAGAAAATCTCAAGCTCTGGGACGGGACGATCCAGCCGGCGGAAATCATTGTGCAGTTCAAAGAGGGCAAGCCCCGCAACATCGATGTTTCCGTTTACAACCGCGCCGATAGCCAGCAGAAATTCGCCGATGCCAAGGATTTCATGGCGCAGGTGGAGAAGGTGAAATCGGTCCTTGAGGAAAAGTTGAGCCTTCCGGCGGTCGAGCGCAGGTCGGATGTCCGGAACCTCGTGAAAACTCCCGGCTGGTTGTTTAGCGGTAAAGACACCGCCTATCTTCTCGAATACAGCTTTCAGCGTGAGGTGCGCAGTCGCGACCAGGCATTTCAGCCGGAGTTTCTCCGCTTGCGGGTTGCTAACCAAGAAAGCACTGCCGACCAAAGTCTAGATGAACGCGTGGACCGCCGCTCGCTCAGCAGCCGTGTCCGCAAGGATGCAAACGGCGATGTGGTGATCCCGGATGTGCCGATGGTGGACCAAGGGCCGAAAGGTTACTGCGCCGTGGCCACCACCGAACGCATGATGCGTTATTACGGCATGGATGTGGATCAGCATGAAATCGCCCAACTCGCCGGCAGCCAAGCGAACGCCGGAACGAATCCACAAAAAATGATGGAGGAGCTGCGGTCCAAACAAGGACGCCTCAGACTGCGCGTTCGCGAGTTGGAGAAACCCGAACTGCGCGACTACCAAAACATGATCAAAGACTACAACCGGCTCGCCCGCACGGCGAAGAAACCGCTGCTGCCCGAGGGCGGCGACGTCAATCTGCAGGCGATTTTCATGGCTACTGATCCCGAGTTGCTGAAGGAGGCGCGGACTGTTAGGGACCGCAGCGGTTTCAATCGCTTCGAACGGTCCGTGCAAACCCACATCGATCGCGGGGTGCCGCTTTTGTGGTCGGTGCAAATCGGGGTTTTCCCAGAGCCGGGCTTACCCCAAGCATCCGGCGGCCACATGCGCCTGATCATCGGTTATAACACGGAAAAGAAAGAGATTCTCTACTCCGACTCATGGGGTGCGGCCCACGCGCTCAAGCGCATGCCGCTCGATAAAGCATGGACCATCACCCTCGGTCTCGGGCTGATCGAACCATCGCGATGAGGGAATGAACCCAACATCCTGAAGCCCTGATGGCTCATGGGGCGCGCTCCGAATTTTCCTCGGGCTTGATGAAGTCAGCGGAGTCAGGGAGGTCAGTGGAGTCAGGGAGGTCAGGGAGGTCAGTGGAGTCACCTGAATCACCTGAATCACCGACGTCAGCGGACTCAGCACGGTCACCAGACTCGCCGACGTCCTCAGGAATGATCGGTTCGGGTGTGCGGCCGTTATTTTCCAGTAAGGTGAAGACTTCCTTTTGCACGGCTTCGACTTGGGAGAGTGGGATGTCAGGATCGCGGATGAGGAAGATTTCGCCGGTTTTGCGGTGTTCGTAAACGCGGAGGATGCCGTTGGCGGTGCGTTGATTGTCGGTCTCGCGGAGGAGCTTTTGGCGTTCTAACATCACGGCGAGAATATAGCGGGTGTTCTCAGTGTGGTCTTGGTCCTCTTCGATGAGGCGAACGAGGAGTTCCTCTGGACTGAGTTTTTCCGCAGGATCTTCTATTGTTGTCCCAGTAGGGCCGGAGAAGGTGGTTTTCCAAAAGGAAAACGGTTTTTCCGCATCGGCGGGGCGCTGGTTCCATGCTTCGAGGCCGTAGTCGCGGCGAGTGTAGCCGGAGGATTCGGGGTCGGGAAACAGGGCGGTGACAATAGTTTCGCCATCGGTGAAAACGCGCTGAGTGGCGGCGCATTCACGGGCGCGGGATCGGACGTGCCAGGATTCTGCGTATGCCATAAGGGATTTGAGATTTGGAATTTCCGGTTGTTAGCCGGAGGTGAGGATTTTACGAATTGATTGATAGATCGGCTTACCCGTGATGCGGCGGCGGTAGAGGTAAATGCCGATCAGGGCGAAGCTTGCATTGGGCAGCCAGGCGGCGAGCGCGGGCTTTAGGATTCCAGCTTCGCCGAAGGCGAGGACGATGGTGTTGGATACCAACATGAGGGCGGCGAGCACAACGGCGAGAAAGACACCGCCTCCTGCCCCGCGGCGGGAAAAGTGGATGGCGAGTGGTGTCGCCAGCAACACAGTAACGAGGCAGCTGAAGGGTAGCGCCCAACGGTAATGCCAATGCGTGCGGTAGGGGGAAGGTTCGGCGGTTTGGGCGTGGAGCGCGTATGAACGCAGCCAGGCGTTGAGGTCGGGGATGCCTAGGTATTCCGCGCGGAGGCCGGGTTTGATGATCTGCCAAGGGGTCTCGGACCAACCGTCGATGGTTAGTGGTCCATCGGTCGGCAGGAACTCCGGTGCGCGGCCGGGCTCGTAGTGGCAGACGACGGCGTTTTCAAAGATCCACTGGCGGGTTTCCCGGTTCCAGCGGGCATGGCTGGCGGAGAGGCGGGACACGAGGCGTTGTTGCTCGTTGGTGGTGGTGACTTCCACGCCGAGCAGCGGCTGGCCGTATTGATAGTTTGGAGGAAACGCGCTGATCATCCAGAGGCGGCGCTTTTCGATATTCCGGTAGATGACCTTGCTGGCTTTGGTGGCTTGCTGGTCGGTGGCCTCGGCAAGGATTTCCCCCTCGCGGCCTTCGGCGACGGGCGCCCAATGGTAGTTCAGGCCAAGGGTGAGCAGGGTGCAGAAAAATCCGGCAAAAATGAGTGGCAAGGTGGTGCGCAAAACCCCGCGGCCAGCTTGGATCATGGCGATGATTTCCCGGTTGGTGGAGAGTTTTCCGAGGGATTCGAGCAAGGCTAGCAGCAAGCTGTAGGGCAGCAGGAGCAATACGATGGCGGGCAGGCGGGTGCCGTAGTAGGTGATAAGGGTCGCCGTGGTGTCATCCGCTTCGCGGAATTCGCTAATGTTGTCTGATAGATCGATGAGCAACCAGATGGTGAAAAGCGCGGAGACGCAGATGCCGAACATGCTTAGAAACCGGCGGATGACATAGCGGTCGAGCGTGCCACCGCAGGCATAGGCAAGCGCCGCGAGCGTGGGTAGAAAACACAGGGCGGCGAGGACTTGCGGCCGTGCCTGCTGGGCTTGGACATCGGAATCCGGGAAGCCGATGAGTTGTTGCTCCACCGCGCGGTGTTCGGCGGGAAGCAGTAGAGCGCACAACACGACCCCCATGGCGGCAAGCGCCAGGATCAGGAGAATTCGCCGGGAGTGGGTTCGCAGAAAATGCATGGTGGGCCGCGTGCCGAGGAGATTGGTCGGGGCGGGGGCGGGGTGTCGAGCGTGTTATGGGATGAACCCCATGTCACCGGGTGCAACCAGCCAGCTTCCTCTCGGAGACACAAGACAGTAAGACACAAGACGCAAGACCAGAACCCGCGTCTTCGTGGGCGGGCTTCGCAGGCTGATCATGAGTCGCTTGTAGCGGCGGCTCTATGAGCGTCGACGCCGATGATCTGCGCGAAGCCCTCTCTCATAAAAAGGGCCATGGGAATCATATTTCTAGCGTTTCTTAACGTTCCCAAAACCGGGCTTGGCAACGCGCGCCCCAAAATCATAAGCATCCCACAATGAATCAACTGTCGTCCGGACCTCCGAACCCGCGTCATGCACGCTACCGGCATGTGTCGGTCCATTGGTCGGGCTGTCCGATCACGGTTTTCCTGATCGTCATCTGTGGCATCGTCGCCGCAGTCAGCCAACTCGGATCCAAAACCAGTCCGGTCTCGTGGCTGTATTTCTCCGACCCACCGCCTCAGGTACAGTTGGCGCAACTGGGTGAGCGTCTCGAATCGATTGAGGAGGCCGGCGGCGAGGAGTCCGCGGAGTATGAGGAAATTCTCAAGCAATTCGATGAGGCAATGGCCCAGACATCACGGCCTCTCGCACAAATTGAACACGGCCAAGTCTGGCGGCTGGTGACGCCGATGTTCCTCCATTTTGGCCCGGTGCACCTGCTCTTCAACATGATGTGGCTTTGGACACTGGGTCGACCGCTCGAAACCCTCCTGCGCCGCACCCGATATGTGCTGCTGGTGCTTGTCATCGCTCTGGTCTCCAACTCCGCTCAAGCGTTCTTCAGTGGCACCAATTTCGGAGGCATGTCCGGTGTGGTTTATGGCTTGGTAGGCTTCTTCATGGTGCACCAGAAACTCCATCCCAACGGTGGACTTTACCTCGATCCGCGAACGGTCCGCTTCATGCTGATCTGGCTGGTTCTCTGTTTCACCGGACTGCTCGGCCCGATCGCCAACTGGGCGCACACCTTCGGCTTGCTTGCGGGAGGCGTCATCGGCGGCGGCAGCGCGTTGCGCAACGGCGGCTGGAAAACCCTTCGCCGCCGTCACGAGTTCCGCCGCGCGATCATCGACAGCACCGGAGCAATCCATCGATGTGAGGTTTGCGGCAAAACCGAGGAACACGACCCCAATCTCGAGTTCCGCGTTTGCGCCGATGGGCGGGAATACTGCGAGCGGCACCTGATGGACGGCGCCCCGATCACCACGACGAAATGAGGCCCGGGAGTCACACGAAACAAGCTGTAATATGGCCAACTCGACATAATAATCCTAAAATTGACCTCCTTCCTAGGTAGGGCGTCTCTGCGAGACTGCACAACGGTGTCCAACTTTGGAGTCAATAGCTGGCATCGATTTTGGCAAGACGCGCTAGGGCATGGGTCCAGGAGCACTGCGTGTCGAAATGATTTTTCAACCAGCGGACGAACTTCACAAATTACGAGACATAACAGTCTAGCTCGCGAGAATGGGTTAGGCGGGGTGGCCGAAGATGAAATCCTGGGCGACGACGGATGACTTAAAAAGCGCGCGGAACATATCCAGGGGGCGGTTTCCGTGATGCGTGATTTCTATCTGATAGAGACGCCGGATGGTGGTGAGTGATTCGGCGGCAAGGGTTTGGCCGATCCGGAAGGCCTCGCGTAGGACTTCAGAACCATCCGACCATTGCCAACACTCTCGTCAGTGTCCACCCGAAGGTGATGATGAGGGCGACGATGAAAACCTTAATGCAACGTTCAATAGCGGGGCGGGTCATGGCCGCGCGTTCTACCCCTCGCAGTCGATTCCGCCAAGGAAAATGCCGGGAAAGTCTGAAAAATCCTTAGCAATCCTCCTGTTTCACACGAAAAAAGGGTGGCCGAAGCCACCCTTTTCCTTGTCGAATATTTCAGTCAGCGATCTTACCAGACGCTTTGCTTGACATAAATCACGTCAAACGGTCGGACATAAAACGGGCTATTTTCCATGCCGGACAGCGTGTCGTTCATGTTCAATACATACCGTTGTTGTTTCCCTTTCTGCGTGCGCACCACGATCACCTGCTTGGGATTGGCAAACTTGGAGAACCCCCCGGCCTCCATGATCGCCTCAAACGCAGTCATCGGGCGGTCGAGTGAAATTTTTCCGGGCCGCAGCACTTCTCCGGATAGATAGATTCCCGCAACTGCGCTTTCCAAGGAAACAACCACCGTCGGATCCTGAAGATGGGATTGATAGAGCGAAGTCAAGCTCCGCTGCAGGGCGTCGATCGTATTGCCTGCAGCGCTTACGTCACCTACCGTCGGAAGACTAACTCGACCATTCGGTTGGATTTTCTGCTTGGTGTTGAGTTCCGGCGCGCCGGAAAACGAGACGCTGATCTCATCACCCGCCGCGAGGTTGCCGCTGGGTTTGGATGTATAAGCTTCCGCCGGAACCACCGGAGCGGAACTCATGCCACCGCAACCCACGGAGGACAAGATCGCACCTAAGGCTGATA